>JAZDIG010000618.1:0-2190 GCA_043805105.1 Candidatus Glassiibacteriota bacterium
TTCTGGCGATTTCGGGGTCGCGGTCGGCCTGGAAGCAGGGCCGGTACTGCCCCATGATGTTCACGTAGGAATCCGGGGAGAGGTTTTCGGCAATCCAGCGCGCCCAGTCGGCGGTGCCGGCCAGCCCGGAAGGCAGCACCAGATGGCGGATCAGCATACCCCTCGCCGCCGTGCCGACCGGAGAAAGCTGTAAATCCCCCACCTGCCGGTGCATTTCCCGCAGCGCCTCCCTGGCTCGGCTGCCGTAGTCTTTGGCCTCCAGGAAACGGGAGGCTGTCCCATCGTCGTAGAACTTGACGTCCGGCATGTAGACGTCGATCACTCCCTCCAGAAGCTCGAGAGTTTCGACCCGCTCGTAGCCGCCGCAGTTATAGACCAGGGGCAGCGAAAGCCCGGCTCCGGCGGCAATCGCCACCGCCTCGACGATGGCGTGAACGAAGTGGGTGGGGGTGACGAAGTTGACGTTGTGGCAGCCCTGTCGCTGAAGGTTCAGCATCAGCGCGGCGAGCTGGTCGGCGTCCAGCTTCCGGCCTTCTTCGTAGTTGTGGCTGATCTCCCAGTTCTGGCAGAAACAGCAGCGCAGGTTGCAGCCGCAGAAGAAGATCGTGCCGCTGCCGGCGGCGCCTACCAGCGGCCTTTCCTCGCCGTAGTGGGCGAATGCGCTGCTGACCCGGGCGGCGAGAGGGGAGGCGCAGACGCCGGTTTTACCGGCGGCACGGTCCGAGCGGCAGAGGTGGGGGCAGAGCGTGCAGGGAGAGGCCAGCTCGCGCAGCCGGAGGGCTCTTTGCTGCAACTGGTTCGATTCGTGGAGCCTCAGGTAGGACGGCTGCAGCATGCTTAAGGATTTTCCCGCTGATAGCGTATTTCTGAAATGACCTGCCGGTTGTTCTCCAGAATCACGTTGCTGCGCTCGATCAGCTTGCCGGCGGCGGCGGACAGCTTGGTATCCCGCGCGGCCGCCTCGTAGTCGGCCAGGGCCTTTTCCCGCAGGTCGGTAGCCTCCCGCATGATCTCTTCGGTCAGCTCACCTTTCCGGATCGCGTCATCGTAATCGAAGGATTCGTCCTCGGCGTGGTCTATACGCTGGGCCAGCTTGTCGTAGATTTGCCCGCGCAACAGATGGTAGTCTGAGGCGGGGGAGAGGGAGATTGCTTGGCCGAGAATCTCCAGCGCCTGATCCAGACGGCCGGCGGCCAGTTCGAGTTCACCGATCCGCGTCTGGAGCGCCGCCTGTTCAGAGGGTTTGGCCTGCAGCAGCGCCTTGCGGTAACACTTGAGCGCTTCATCCCGGTTGCCGGCCTTGCGCGCGCTTTCGGCCATGCGCAACTGAAGGTAAGGGTAGGTGGAGTCCTGGATGGCGACCCACTGGAAATAGCCATAAGCCGCCTCGGCGTGGCCGGTTTCCAGGAAAGCAAAGCCCAGGTTGAGACGGAGCTTGACCCGGTCCACCAGCTTGCTGTCGCCGATCAGGGTGTCTGCGGACAGAGAGAGCGGGATACTTTTCAGGTAATCGCCGGCGTCGAACGCCGCTTTCGCTTGGTTGAAATGCTCGACGCCCAGCTTTTCGCGTTCGGAGCGGGCTCCCGGGTTCTGGCCGGAGGCACTGCCCGCAAGACATAACAACGACAAGTAAACCAGTGTACGGAACATGTTTCGTCTCCGGTGGTGATTGCCGATAAAAAGAGGCCGTTCCTTTTGACAGGCTGCGGCCCCTCTCGATTTCAGCTTTGGGACGTCCTCACTTGGTCTTTTCGAAATAGTCGATCTGCTGCTTGATCTTCGTGAGCCGAACCTGCAGCTTGCCGATATTCTGGATATGAGCCTGGGCGCTTTTAGCCAGAGCGCCGGAAGTGACTTTTTCCAGATCGGGAACCGCTTTTCTGTACAAATCGGCCGCCTGGTCGGCCTTGGCGACTGTCATCTGGCCCCTCTCGATCAGCTCGTCCATGTCGGCGTCCTGATCGAAAGAGTAATCCAGCTCGTTGGCGTAGTCGTGGTAGGCGGTGCCGCGCAGGAAGTAGACGGTGGTTTTCTTGCTGTTTTCCAGATACTTCAGCGCATTGGTGTAAGCCTCGATGGCCTGGGAGAAATTGCTCTGCTCCCGCTGGCTGATATAGCCGATCTGTTGAAAAATTGTGCCTTTCTGGGAGTCATCGGCAGACTTCAACGCCTTGTTGTAATACTCGATGG
>JAZDIG010000619.1:0-16891 GCA_043805105.1 Candidatus Glassiibacteriota bacterium
CACCCGCTCGACGCGTTCCGGAAAGGCCAGCGCCCATTCCAGCGCCTGCTGGCCGCCCAGCGATCCCCCGATCACCGCGAACAGCCGCTCGATCCCCAGGTGATCCAGAAGCAGAGCCTGGAGCTTGGCCCAGTCGCCCACAGTCACCAGGGGAAAGCGCAGGCCGTAGGGTTTGCCGGCGGCGGGGTCGGGATCCAGGGGGCCGGTGGTGCCGTAGCAGCTCCCCAGGACGTTGGCGCAGACGAAAAAGTATTTTTCGGTATCCAGCGGCTCGCCGGGGCCGACCATTTCATCCCACCACCCCGGTTTGCGGGTGCGCCACTTGCGGCCGCGCTCGGCCGCCTCGGCGTCCCAGCCCGCCACGTGCGCATCGCCGGAAAGGGCGTGGACGATCAGGATTACGTTGCTCTTGTCAGAATTGAGCCGGCCGTAGGTTTCGAACTCGACGTCCACCGGAGCGATGCTGCCGCCCGCCTCCAGGTGAAACGGGCAAGTGGCTGAAATCAGCCTGACCCGTTGAGGCCGGGTCCAGCCCACCGAATGGGGGTGGTCTGGACCCTTGACCTCTTTTTCAGTCTTTTTTTCCGCAGATCGAGCGCTGGTTGCGCTTTTCGGCGGACGGGCCATTTCTACTCCTGGCTCTTTTTGAGCCCCTGGTCCAGGTCGGCCAGGATGTCGTCGAGGTCCTCGATCCCCACCGACAGCCTGACATAATCCTCGGTGACCCCGGTGGAACGCTGCTCTTCGGCGGTTAGTTGCTGATGAGTGGTGGTGGCCGGATGGATAATCAGGCTCTTGGCATCGCCGATGTTCGCCAGATGGCTGAACAGCTTGACCGAATCGATCAGCTTGCGTCCGGCCTGGGAACCGCCCTTGATCCCGAAGCCGACAATCGCGCCGAAACCGTCCTTGAGGAATTTGCGGGCGCGGCCGTGGTCCCTGTGGCTGGCCAGGCCCGGATAGTTGACCCAGGTCACGGCCGGGTGTTTCTCGAGGAAATGGGCCACGGCCAGGGCGTTCTCGCAGTGCTTGCGCAGGCGCAGCGGCAGGGTTTCGAGTCCCTGCAGGAAAAGGAACGCGTTCTGCGGGCTGATCGCCGGGCCCAGGTCACGCAGCAACTGGACCCTGGCCTTGATGATGTAGGCGATACCCGGCACGACCGCTTTGTCGTGGTTGCCGAAAGCGGCCCAGTAGCTCACGCCGTGGTAGGACGGGTCGGGGTCCACCAGCTCGGGGAACTTGCCGTTGTTCCAGTTGAACCTGCCGCCATCGACGATCGCGCCGCCGATCGAAGTGCCGTGGCCGCCGATGAACTTGGTCAGGGAGTACATTTCGATATCCACACCCAGCTCGAAGGTTCTGAGCATTGGCGGGGGCGAAACCGTGTTGTCGACTATGAACGGAATCCCGTGCTTGTGCGCCACCTCGGCGATCCCCGGATAATCGTCCACGTTGTTGGCCGGGTTGCCGATGGATTCGGTGAACAGGCAGCGGGTGTTTTTATCGATCGCCGGTTCGAAGTTCTTCGGCTCTCTGGAATCGACGAACCGCACCTCGATGCCCAGCTTGGGCAGAGTGTAGTGAAAAAGGTTGTAGGTCCCGCCGTAGAGAAAACTGGTCGAGACTATGTTTTGCCCAGAGCGGGCGATATTGAGTATCGATATGGTGCAGGCCGCCTGTCCCGAAGCGACCGCCAGCGCGCCCGTGCCGCCGGTGATCGCGGCCAGACGTTTTTCGAGCACGTCCTGGGTGGGGTTCATGATCCGGGTGTAAATGTTACCGAACTCCCTGAGCGCAAACAGATTGGCCGCATGTTCACTGCTCTTGAACACGTAGCTGGTGGTCTGATATATCGGAACGGCGCGGGCGCCGGTGGCTGGATCGGGCTGCTGGCCCGCGTGCAGGGCCTGGGTCTCGATTCCTCTGATGAATTCGTTGCTCATCGGGTGTTTCTCCTCTGTATTTGCGAATCCGGGTTAATAGCATAAATAAAATTATCGGTTTTTTCCAGTCCCGTCAGGACGTAGTCGAGCCGGGGCAACGCCGCCGTAATACACAGCGGCCGGCGACAGCCATTGGCCAATGCCATCGCACCCCGATCGCGGTCCTCCTCCTGAAATTTTCCATTCGCCTCTCCGGCCGGATATTCTGAAAATTGTCAGCCAACTTCCCGGCACACAGAATCCGGGTTTTTAAGCATGCGGTATCAGATCTCGTAGGACATGTTTATGCCGGCATTGCGCTTTTGCCAGCCCTCGAGGATATCGGCCAGGGACGTCCCTTCGTAGACTTTGTCCATTGCCTGGCGCACCCTGCCCCAGAAATCGTAATACGGGCAGTTGAAATTCAGGTCGCAGGAGACTTTGGCGGGGTCCGGACCGACACAGGAGACCGGAGCGATATCCCCGTCCACGAACCGGATGATTTCACCGATAGTGATAGTCTCCGGCTTGCGGGCCAGCAGGTAGCCGCCTTCCACTCCGCGCCGGCTTTCGACGAATCCGCCCTGACGCAGCTCGTTGAGGATCACCTCGAGGAAACGTTTGGGTATACTCTGCCTGGCCGCGATAAATGCGATTTTGATCGGCCGTTCCGAACTGTAGTTGCCGGCGAGGTCGAACACCGCCCGCAGGGCGTAATAGCACTTATTGGAAATCTGCATAAGATAACTCGATTCAATTGTTCATAATGTCAATCGAATTAATAAACATAATAATCGATTCCGGCTGGCCTGTCAAGAGGGCAAACGAAATTCCGGTGGAACGAGGGGCCGGGAGAATGGGAATTCAGGATATGGTTTTTGTGGAAATTGCAATGGCGTTTTTAATGTATGGCGATTCGTGTGTCGGTAAATATTCGATAGATAAGTGCAGGGAGATAGATTTGATTTCGGTACAGGATACGAAGATATGTGTATTGAAGGTGCTGAAGTATGCTTTGCGGAATCTTAACGGAAACGGGAAGGAGAACGATCTGGAGAAGATGGCTCACTATGCTAAGCTGGCATTGACGCTTTCGAAGAAGGAAGCCGGGAGAGAGAAGCAACTGCCTGGCTGAGAAGGGTTTTCCGGATCAGAAAAAAGCGCCCCAGCCTATGGAGGTGATGGGGCTTTCTCCTTGACGAGGCGATTTAAGCGGGGTAAAATCCAAATAACGTTTCGCAATGGTCGATTCCGTCAGAGACTGCAATGTTCAAGATTTCGATTGCGGAAGCAAGGCTTAAAAACGGGAAAGCAGCCTTGGAGAACCTCTATTAACTTTGATATGGGGAATGTTGGCTGAAGACAGTATAACTTTCAACGCGAGGTATCAAGTGGCTCTAAAGGGATCGGGCAGCAAACGCTCAGGGGGCGGCAAGAAAGGGCTCGACGCCAGGGCAACACGGTACAGCGATGCCCAGCGCAGAAAGAGCAAGACAATTGTCGAAACCGTAAAAACGCCGCGGAAGAAGTAATAATAGTTCCACGAGCCTGCTAAAATTTCTGTGTAAATAGACTTTGAGGCAGGTTCAGGAGATCGGTAGTCGATCTCCTTTTTGGAGTTTCTATCTGCAGTTCATTCCGCACCCCAATTCCCTGTGGTGAGTGCCCGAATCCGCACACTCGATTAAATTTTCCGCCCATGTTTTTTCGTCCTGAACTTACCCGGTTCTTCTAAACACAACGCGCGCTCCGGGAGAATTCTCCTACGCCGCCTGACCGTCGGTCGAAGGCCACTCTATCGGCTCATGAACTCCGGCAGGCAAATCCGGAACCAGGTCAGCGCTACGGCTGCACGTCCGGCTTGCAATCGCGGCGGCGAACGAAGATATTGAAGGCAATTTGGAAACGTCGCAATTGATTCAGCGCAATTTTAGTCCCGGGAGGAAAGATGGTCAGGAACCTTTTGATCGCCGCCATTTTTTTCTTTACCCTCGCGCCGCCGCTTTCCAGCCAGTATCCGGTTTCGCCGAGTTCGGACAACACCGAACGGGAACAGGGGGACGGCGGCTTCTCCCGCGGTTTTGGAGACACGAACCACGCCTGGAGCTTTGACTGGTTCGACAGCCACCTGCACCTGGCTTACAGCCATTTTCCCAACGTGCTCAAAGGCTCGCAGATTCAGGAAGTGATGGACCGCTGGTTCAATCTGGTGGGAGTCTATCAGTGCGGCCGGGCCATCCTGCTCGATCCCTACCTCGAAACCATGGAGTGGGCCAAAGACGACCCGCGATTGTACGTGTTCTGGTGGCTCGAATGGGACCAGGCGGACCAGCTTCCGGAAATCAAACGGCGGGCGGAAGCGGGCCTGATCCAGGGGCTGAAGCTGCATACCGGCGACTTCCGCAGGCAGAAAAATCCGGATTACCGGGTGATGGGCAGCCCGGCCTGGCACCAGGTTTACGACTATTGCGAAAGCGCCGGCCTGCCGGTCCTGATCCACGTCAACGAACACTGGGGAGACCAGCGCTATGCCTACGGACGCGGCGCCAAGGCGTTCTGGGCCAGGGCCGGCTATACCAACCAGGAGCTGCTGGACTATTTTCTGAAGGAACTGGTGGCGAAACACCCGGGCGTCAAATGGGTGGTGGCCCACATGAACTTCCAGGGTATCGAAACCCTCTCCCGCCTTTTCGACCGCTATCCCAACCTCTACGTCGATACCAGTATCGGGATGTACCTGCGGGAATTCGACCGGCTGACTCCGGAAGAAATTAAGCCCTACCGGGATTTCTGCATCAAGTACGCCGACCGGCTGCTTTTCGGCACGGACGGCTTTGCCTACCAGCCCCTGGAAAGCAGCTACGCCGGCCACGTCCGCAACTGGTGGCTGCCGCACCACATTTTCATCGCCAGCCTCGGCCTGCCCCAGGAAACCCTGGATGCGATCACGCACGGCACCTGCGAAAAGGTGCTGGGCCGCTACCTGAAGCGTCCGGCCGGCGCCGGACAGTGAACCGTCCGACCGCGGAGCGGCGGGTTCGAGGTCGCGCGTGTCGGAATCAGGATTCGGTGGGAATTGCGGCCGCTCTCTGCAACTTTTGTTGCAAAGACCGGTTGTAATAATTAGGTTACGGACGAACCAATCCACGGCTTTTCCGGCTTTACCCTTGTATTCAGCCCGCAGGTGACACCCTGGATCGTGAATCCAAAAAACATTCGGCCGGAATCAACCGCCGGCGCTTCCTAACTGCGGCGGGAGCCGGAATCGCCGCCGCCGGGCTGTTCGGCGCGCCGGCCCGGCCTCGGCCCAACATCGTGCTCTTGATCGCCGATGACGCCGGCTGGAACGATGTCGGCTACCACGGCTCGGCGATCGCCACGCCCAATCTCGACCGGCTGGCCGGCCGGGGCGTGCGGACGGAGCAGTTCTACGCCTGCCCCACCTGTTCGCCCACCCGGGCCTCGATCCTGATGGGCCGGCCGCCCAGCCGCTACGGGATCCTGGCGCCGATCGCCGGGCGCAGCAGCCTGGCCCTGCCCACCGACCACCTCACCCTGGCCAGCCTGCTTGCGGCCGGCGGCTATTTCACCGCCCTGGCCGGAAAATGGCACCTGGGCCTGCGACCCGAAGTGGGGCCGCGCCGCTACGGCTTCCAGTCATCCTACGGCTACCTGCACGGCCAGCTCGACCAGTTCACCCACCTCTACAAGAACGGCGACCGGACCTGGCACCGCAACGAGGAGTTTATCGAGGAAAAGGGCCACGCCACCGACCTGATCGCAGATGAGGCGGTCCGGATTATTCGTGAGAGTTCGCCGGAGAAGCCCTTTTTCCTCTACACCGCTTTCAGCGTGCCGCACTACCCGCTGCAGGAAAACGAGGAATGGGTCGAACCCTACCTCAGCTCGATCCCCAACTTTTCGCGGCGACTCTACGCTGCCAGCATGACCCACCTGGACAGCGCTGTCGGCCGGATTGTCGAGGCTGTAGAACAGAAAGGTATCTCCGGCAACACATTAGTGTGTTTTATCAGCGACAATGGCGCCCAGGAAAACTGGACCGCCACCGAAAACGAATACGAAAACCGTCACGGCCCCAATGACGTGCTGGGCGACAACCGGCCGTTGCGCGACTGGAAGGGATCGGTTTACGAAGGCGGGATCCGGGTGCCGGCGGTGTTCTATTGGCCGGACAGGCTGGCTGCCGGCCGGATGGAATCGCCCGCCCATGTGATGGATCTCCTGCCTACTTTCGCTCGCCTGGCCGATGTTGAGGTGCCGGGGGCGATGGAAGTCGAGGGAACCGACCTCTGGCCCGAGCTGACCGGCCAGTCCGCCTCCGCCGAAAAAACTCTCTATTGGAACACCGGCAGCCAGCTCGCTGCCCGTCGCGGGAACTGGAAGATAGTCCACCAGGGCGGCGGCGCGGCCGTGGGCGACAGCGAGCTGTTCGACCTGACCCAGGACCCGCTGGAAAAGCACGACCTTTCGAACAAAAAGCCCACGCTTACCGCCCAGATGCGGGAGATTCTGGCCCGGCAGCGGGTGCTGGACCGGATAGCTGAATAGTCCGCCTCGTGCCTCAGACTCTGCCCCACTTCCGGCCTCTAAATTTTTCTATTCCATTTCGATGGTATTATCTGCGCTCCGCCGCCGCGAGACTGCTCATCAGAAGTCGGTACCTCGCCGCCAGGCAAAAAGGGGAGCATACCTCTGCGCCCCTTTCATGTTTCACACCCCGCTCAGCAGCCGATTCAGACAGCGGAATAATACGTTCACCTGTTACTGTAGAATATTTTGATCGCCGCGACAAACAGCAGAATCCCGAGAAAGACACTAAGAAACTCGGAGGATACCAGGCCCAGCAGCCGGCTCCCGCAATATGCCCCGATTACCGAGCCGGCAGCCATGAAAAGAACGAATGCTCTCCTGCGGCCGACCACTTCCGTTTTCCGGTCGGCTCTATATTTGAGGATTCCCACGATCAGGGTTGGGAAACTGACCGCCAGGGCCAGGCTGCCGGCGGTTTTTATCTCGACGCCGAACAGCAGCATGAAAGTCGGGATCAACAGTTCACCGCCCGCCACTCCCAGGAGGCTGCTGATCACGCCGATCACGTAACCGGCCCCGATGCCGGCTGTGATTCCCGCGGAGCCGGAATCGAACAGCGGCTCACGGCTAAACGACAGGAACGGCTCGCTCACCAGGAGCGCGCCCAGGCCGGCGAGTAAAACCATTACCGCCAGATCGAGCCATTTCTCCTTTATCCTGCCTGCAATACGAGCGCCGTGGTAAGCACCGGCGAGTGTCCCGGTCAGCAGAATAGCAATCAGCGTCCAGTTCGAAAGTATCGCCGCAAGTCCCACGGTGTTCGATCTGAATACCAGGGAAACCAGCACGGTCACCAGACTCACCACCAGGTTCACGATAATGGCTTCCAGGGTGATTAAACTGAAAAAAGCCACCAGCAGCGGCAGCCTGAATTCAGCTCCCCCCAGGCCCATTAGCCCACCCAGTACTCCTACCGCGGCACCGGTTACGAACGACCAGAAATTA
Source organism: Candidatus Glassiibacteriota bacterium (assembly GCA_043805105.1). Classification (GTDB taxonomy): domain Bacteria; phylum Gemmatimonadota; class Glassbacteria; order GWA2-58-10; family GWA2-58-10; genus JAZDIG01. The sequence goes on from JAZDIG010000619.1 coordinate 7,479, forward strand.
AGCCTCCGGCCGTTTGAGACAGACTCGTTGGTCATGATCCTTTATTCCTGTAAATTCCATTGTGGATCTGCAGACAGAAAAAGCCGTCCGGGCTGGAAAGACGGCTCTGCACAGGGATCATCAGGGAAATGTGAAAAATAAAACCCGGCACTTATGAGCGTGCCGGGAGTCGCTGGAGGCGGCGGGCGGAATCGAACCGCCGAATAAAGGTTTTGCAGACCTCTCCCTTAGCCACTTGGGTACGCCGCCGAATAAAAAAAATGGAGCGGGAAACGGGACTTGAACCCGCGACATCCACCTTGGCAAGGTGGCGCTCTACCACTGAGCTATTCCCGCTCTCAGGCTATGCTTGCTTCTTTGATGGGCGATTTAGATAATAAAAAAGCCCGAATACTTTGTCAAGTCTTAACCCGCATTCACCATAGAAAGATTGAAAATAATTTTCGAATCCGACCTATCGTGTCGCGGATTGAACGGTTGGAGAATAGTCTCTTTTTTCCTGCGCAGACCCGGAAAATCATTGATGCTCACGATGAGAGCGGATAATTTATCGTAGAGAGGGTGGAAATCTTTCGATGCAAGCTGGAAAGGACGAAAGAGATTGCTCAAAATCGAAAAAGTAAGCCGTCTCCAACGGATTCAATTTTAATATGGGGAATGTCGGACTACATGTCTTCCGTGTTCGAGCGGAACCTCCGGCCACCCGTCCCGAATCTTCCGTACAACAGCGACGTTGGCCGGGTGCAGTTCGACAACATCGTGCTGGCCAGGCACTACATCGGCCCGATAGCCACCGGCGCGGACTCGCTGAAAAGCGGGCGCTGAGCCGGGTGCGGTCCGAGGTGTTTACAGGGCGCCCGGCCTTGTCAGTCCGCTAAAAAAAGGAGCTGTTATGCGAAAACTTATCCTTGCAGGCGCGCTTGTCGCCGCGGTCGCGGCGCTCGGGTTGGCCACCGCATTCGCGGTCGAAAACCATCCCCAACCCACCTCCCCGCCCAGGGTCCTGTCCGCTGAGGCGGATGTCGAATGGGGGCTGGCCAGAAAGTACCCCGGCGATGCCGGCATCCGGTCGGACAGCTCGGTAGTGTTCTACGAGGATTTCGAGAACAGTACAGTGGCTGACCTGGCCCAGCGCTGGATCAATGTCAGCAACAAGGACGGCCAGGTGATGTCGTTCGTGGCGGACGATCCACCGGGGGGCACGGGCGCGCAAAGTCTCATGATGACCGGCACCAAGGGCCTGAACAATGGCGGCCACCTCTTCAAAACTCTCGACCCGGGCTATGACCAGCTCTACGTCCGCTTCTACGCGAAATTCGCCGCCGACGCCCCCTACGTGCACCATTTCGTCCAGCTCGGCAGCGAATTCCCCCCGCAGCCCTGGCCGATGGGTTTCGCCGGCTCCCGTCCCACCGGATACGACCATTTCACCACCGCCCTGGACCTGACGACCAACAATTACGAGGCCCCGCCCCCGGGCAACTGGGTCTTGTATTCGTACTGGCCCGAGATGCACAGTTGGCAGACTGAAAATGGGTTGCCGGACGGGCGGGATAACCCGTACTACGGCAACGTGTTCGGGCCCCTGCAGCCGGTGCAGGCGCCGCGGGGCGAGTGGATCTGCCTGGAGCTGATGATAAAGTGCAACAGCGCACCGAACAAGCGCGACGGGGAGGAGGCGTTCTGGGTCAACGGGCGCCTGATCGACCGCTGGGCCACCGGGACCCACACCGGCACCTGGTTCCGGGACAAGTTCCAAATTGACGGAGTGTTCAACACTGACCCCAAGCCGTTCGAGGGTTTCATGTGGCGCAAGTCGGACGCGGTCAAAATCAACTACCTCTGGCTTCAGTACTATCTGGAGGGAGTGTACGACCTGCGGCCCAAGGACACCACTATCCCGATCAACGGCCAGGTAGCCCGGGTCGAGTTCGACAATATGGTGCTGGCCACGCAATATATCGGCCCCCTGGCCACCGAGCCGGCCGGCCCGGGGTGCGATATCAACGGCGACGGCAATGCCAACGTGATCGACGTGATCAAGCTGGTCCAGCTCTGCCTGAAGAACCCCCACGACCCACGGGCGGACTATAACGGCGATGGCAGCGCTACCATCAGCGACGCTATCGCGCTGTTGATCGACATTATCGAGGGGAACTGCTTCGATATGGGGAATATCGGTTAAGATCCGGCTTTTTAAAAAGTATGATCTCATGCAGTGGCGCACCCGCGTGTGCGCCCGGATCCACCAGCGGTGGGCGGACAAATGGGTCCGCCCCTACGATAAAAATAACACCATGCATATGATTCGCCGTAATCACAGGGAAATTCAATTGAGTGCAACACAACCATATTTTAAAAACCTGTACTTAGGTTAATACCAAGGCTTTATGACCTGCCTCCCGAAAACGGTCTCAATCGAAATGAGAGCTTAATTATCCGCTGGCGCAAAAGCTTGGAACGGTGGCATTTTACGGCGTGTCGGCCTGAAATTCGCGCCCCTGGTCCGGCCGATTTTCGCCGGGTTCCGGCCAGGCGTATTCGATCCCGGAGCGGGAACAGGTATTTACTATTCGAATTTTTTTGTTATTTTACAAGTTTTTGCACCGGTTCTTCCATTTTCTGCCGGTGGCGGACTGGCCGCCCTCCAACTGTAACGGCTCGACGCCTTTGGAATGCCCTGACCTATGGCAAAGTATTACCGCAAGCTGATCGTTCCGCTGATCACCCGGATAAGCTGGTCTGAAACTCGGCTGATCCTGCTGGTGGCAGTGATTATAGGTATTCTGGGCGGTTACGGCGCGGTTGGCTTCCGCAAGCTGATCGACCTGCTGAAGTGCTTTTTCTTCCAGGGCGGAATGGCAGACCAGCTGCTGACCCTGGCGCTCGGTCTCCCCTGGTGGCAGAGGATGCTGATCCCGGCCGCCGGCGGGCTGATCCTGGCGCCGATGATCCGCTTCTTCGCCAAGGAGACCAAGGGCCACGGGGTTCCGGAAGTGATGGAGGCCCTGGTTCTGCACGGCGGCAGGCTGACTCCCCGCACGATGCTCACCCGGGCCTTTGCCAGCGCCATCACCTTGGGCAGCGGCGGATCGGTGGGCCGTGAGGGTCCGATCGTGCAGATCGGCAGCGCCCTGGGCTCCACCGTGGGCCAGTTCCTCAAAGCCAGCGAAAGCCGGATGAAGACCCTGGTGGGCTGTGGCGCCGCCGCCGGCATGGCGGCCACTTTCAATGCTCCGCTGGGCGGGGCGCTTTTTGCCATCGAAGTGGTGCTGGGCGATTTCGGCCTGGCCCAGGTGACTCCCATCATAATCAGCAGCGTGGCCGCCACGGCCGTTTCGCGGCACTACCTGGGAGATTTCCCTTCCTTCGAGTTCCACCCGCCGCCCATGACCAGCCATCTGGAATTCCTATTTTTCGCAGTCCTGGGCCTCAGTGCCGGGGTGCTGGCCTGGCTGTTCGTCACAGTGCTTTACGGCAGCGAGGATGTTTTCGAGAAGCTGAAGCTGCCGGCCTGGATCAAGCCGGCTATCGGCGGGCTCCTGGTGGGCGTGATCGGTATCTGGTTTCCCCAAGTCTACGGCTCGGGCTACGAGGCGATCAACCTGGCCTTGGCCGGCCAGATATCCCTTGTCATCCTGGGCGCCCTGGTCATCGTCAAGCTCCTCGCCACGTCGATCACCGTGGGCAGCGGCGGCAGCGGGGGCGTATTCGCGCCGGCGCTCTTTCAGGGGGCGATGCTGGGCGGAGTGGTCGGCTCGCTCTTCCAGTTCTTTTTCCCGGAGTACACCGCTCCTTACGGTTCCTACGCGCTGGCCGGAATGGGCGCGATGATCGCCGGCACGATGCACGCCCCGATCACCGTGATCCTGATCATCTTCGAGCTGACCGGGGACTACATGATAATCCTGCCGGTGATGATGGCCTGCATCCTAAGTACGCTCATGTCATACCGCCTGCTGGGCGGCGAATCGATCTACACCCGCAAGCTTATCCGCCGCGGGATCAACCTTTTCCGCGGCCACGACCTCAATATCCTGCGCGGCCTCAAGGTGCGGGACGTGATGGTGGGGGATCTGGCCACGGTGGCTGAGAGCGACCCCATGCCGGTGCTGATCCGCCGGGCGCTGGGCAAGGCCCATTCGAGCTTCATCCAGGTGGACCAGGACGGCCGGATCACCGGGCTGATTCCCCTGCGGAAGATACTCGAAGCGATGCGGGACGAAAACCTGCGGGACATTATTGTGGCCGGAGACCTGGCCGACCTGGAATACCCCGTGCTGTTCGTGGACGAATCCCTGGACATGGTGGTCCGCAAGTTCGGCGACCAGCCCTTCGAGGAAATCCCGGTGGTCGACCCGGAGAATCCCCGGATCGCGGTGGGAGTGATCCGGCAAAATGATGTGATCCAGGCTTACCGGCAGGCGATGATCCGGCAGGACCTCGGCGGGTTCGTGGCGGACAGCCTGGTACGCGACCCGCTGCGCAAGGAGGTCGAGCTGGTGGACGACTACCGGATGGTGGAGATCGAGGCGCCCTGGAACTTCCGGGGCAAGACTATCCGCGAGCTCGAGATCAGCCGGAAATACGGCGTTCAGGTGATCCTGATCCGCAAGGCCGGCCGGAACGCGACGCAAAAAGATGAGCCCAACGGCGACCAGATGCATTTCGTGCCGAGCGGCGAGGACCTGATCGAGGAAGGCGACATGCTGGTCCTGGTGGGCAAGACCATAAACCTCAATCGATTCATAGGAATCTGATCTCGTGCCGGCAACTGTCCATCAGGGTGCCGGCAAACGTGATAACTATCCAAAGGAGGCGCAGCATGATCTGGCGCAGCACGCTTTTACTGACTATTCTGGTTTCGGCAATTGCCCTGCCCCTGCCGGCTTCGCCAGACGCCGCCCGTAAAACGAAGGTGGCGGTGATCCAGGCCGATGGCTCTCCCAAGCAGGACCCGTTCAAGGCCGGTTTCGACCTGTCGAAAGTGCGGCCGCAGTCCCAGGCCCACCTCGACAAGCTGCTCGGCCTGTTCGAAAAAGCCGGCGAGATGGGCGCCGACATAGTCTGCGGGCCCGAGGATATGCAGAATATCGGGGCCTACGGCCTCCATGTCGATGTCACCGACCCCGCCAGCGGCGAAATTCTGTTCAACTCCCTGGCCGTCCCGGTACCCGGCCCGCTCACCGACCGCATCGCCGAGATCGCCCGCCGTTACCATATGTACGTCATCGCTCCCCTGTACGAAAAAGAGGGCGGCCGGATTTTCAACTCGGCGGTTGTCTTTGACCGCGAGGGACGGATTATCGGCAAACACCACAAGACCGTTCTGCCGATCCTGGAAACCTGGCTGGTGGACCCGGGAGACACCTACGACGTATTTGAAACCGACTTCGCCAAGATCGCCGTCGCCACCTGCTGGGAGATCACTTTTCCCGAAGTGATGAGGCTCTATGGCCTGGGCGGCGCGGACATCATCTTCCATCCCACCATGGGCCGTGAAAACAAGTCCGGACAAAGCCTCGCCACCGCCTACCGTTACCTGACCCGGGCCACCGATGAAAGGGTCTACCTCGCGCCGGTCATCCTGGGCAGCGACGGCAATGGCATAATCGATCCGCGGGGTAAGGTGGTGGCCGAGGCGGTAGGGGAACACAATGTGGTAATCATGGCGGAAATCGATTTCGCCGAACAGTTTCTTTCGGACAGCCGCTGGTGGAACACGATCAACGGTTCGGACGACGACAAGGCGATCCACTTCCTCAGCCGCAGGGTCCAGACCTTCGGCCTGCTGCTCGACCCTCATCCGCCAGTCCTGGAGCGCTACCGGGATGTCAGGCTGACCACCGACGACAGGCAGCGCCAGCTCGAGTCGGTGCGGCAGGTCAATTACGGCCCCTGAGACAGCCGAACATCTGGAAGTCCGGCCTTGCCGAAAAAGCTTGACAGCGTACCGGCCGGCTGTATGTTAATACCGCCGGGCTTCAGGCTGTCCGGTGGATCGTTCACAACTAAGGAATTACGTTCAGCGGAGTATTCAGAGTATGGAATTGAAAGAACTCTTCAATACGTCCAACGTCAAGCTCAACCTGGGCGTGGAATCCAAAGACGAAGTATTGTTGGAGCTGATCGGCCTGCTCAAACTGGACGAGAAGGCCAAGGAAATGCTGTTCAAGATGCTGAAAAAACGCGAAAACCTCGGTTCGACGGGTATCGGCAAGGGTTTTGCCATTCCGCATTGCCGTTCCCTGGTGGTGGATAAGCTGAATGTCGCCTTTGCCAGGCACCCGAAGGGAGTGGATTTTAATTCGATCGACGGCAAGCCGGCGCATTTCTTTTTCCTGATTGTCGCCCCCCCGGTGGAAATCTCCAACTACTACCTCCCGGTGCTCGGTAAAGTGGCTCAGTTCTGCAAGACACCCGATATCGTTGCGAAACTGGAAAAGATCGAACTCATCGAGGAGTTCCTCCAGCTTCTGGATGAAGCGGCTTCTTGAGTTGACCGGGTGATCTGGAAGGCGCGCCATGCAGGAAAGCCAGCTCAGACTCTTGATGTTTCTCCAGGACCTGCTGATGCTGCAGAAAGAGATGCAGGATTTTCAGGTGGTGGAAAAGTACGAGGAAATGGGTTTTGCCCTGGACCGGAAGGAAAAGATCGAAGAGTCGATCAGGGAAGTCACGGAACAGCTCGACCCCGAATTGCTGCGGCGTTTCAAAATGATCGCTCACAAGTACGACCGTCCGTTGGCTCCGGTCAAGAACGGAATTTGCTACGGTTGTTTCGTCTCCACTCCCACCGGCAGCAAGATCGTCACACAGGCCAGGGACGTGATAGAATTCTGCAATTACTGCGGCAGGATTCTCTACCGTATGAGCTGAACCGCGTGAGCCCCAATGAAAAAGGCTCCCTCCCGGCCGGGAGGGAGCCTTTTTCATTTACGCCCGGGTTTTATCTCCGGGGAGCGAATTTCAGCTTGCGCGCGGCCTTGCGCTGCATCTGGTAGATGAACTTCATCAGAGTGTCCTGTGCAGCATCGTTGATGCTGTAATATTTGGCCCGGATGATACTGGTTTTTTTATCCTTTTCTATCCCGGTCCAGACTATTTCCGAAAGCACTGGTTCGGAGTGCTCCTCGCTCAAATGCTGGAAGTTGAGGAACAGCAAGTCGCTTTTTTTGGCCCTCTTTCTCGAAATGAAGGCGATCCCGCCGCCGGATATATCGACGGTTTCGGCCGTGTACACCGGGAAATTCTCGCAGGTCGCGAGGTTCCGGTCAATCTCGACGGGATTGAAAAATTCTTTCGGCAGATAGTAGTAGCTGAACCTGAATTTGACATCCATCCGTGAGAAACTACGGGCCTGGATCCGGTCGAATTTTTTCGGGTGCCTGAGGAAGAGCTCCTTCTTTTCGAGATTTGGCGGTTCGGAAATGGTAGTTATCAAGTGATAACCGGCATCGTTCTCCCGGTAGAATCTCACGTCAATGGGCATCGAATCGTGGATTTTGATGAAACCGAAGTCGATTTCAGCGGCATCGAAAGTCATGCGCTGGTCGGTATTGAACAATAGTGTTGACGAATACTCGTAAGGCTGTCCGTCCTTCTCCAGCGTGATCCTCACGACCTGCCCCTTGCGGATTTCTTCCGAGGACTGCAGCTGAACAGTTTCCTCGATTTTGTTGAAGCCCAGCTTCTGCTTGATCTCATCCATGGTCTGGTGGTAATACTTGTGCTCCTGCTCGTTGAAATCCTTCTTCTTGTGGTACTCTTCCAACAAGTGCTGGAAGATGTCGTAGCTGTCGAGCAGGCGGTAGGGCGAGCTGATTCCAACTAACTTGATGGCTTCGTTGAGAAGCTGGAGGTGTTTCTTATCCAGCTCCTTTTCCGCGGCCTTGCGTTCGAAGTACACCAGCTCGCTGTCGCGCCTCTTCCGACTCTCCTTGCGGGTATTGAATATCGTAAATAAAATCAGCAGGGCGATCACCCCACCCAGTCCCCAGGTCACGTAAGTGACGGCTCCGCTGGAAGACTCGGTCCAACCCTGCTGGATGGCTTTCCAGCGCTGAGCTTTTGGAACGAGTTGGCCTATCGCATCGCCCAGACCATCCGGCAGCGAGAACAGCAGTAACCACTGGAGGTTCAATCCATCCTCCTTGCAGAATTACGACATTGGCGGTTATGACGGGGCTACCCGGCCTGATGGAGCGCTTCCTGCGAAAACGACTCCTTGCGCTGCACTTTTTCGACGCCGGGTATTTTCTTGAGCGCCGAGATTATCCGGTTGAGTTGCCTGAGGTCTTTCACCTCGACTATGAAATAAGCGGTAAAATCGAACTCGCCGGAGCGAGTCGACGCTCCGCGGATGTTCGTGCCCGTTTCCGTGATCGCTCCGGTCATGTCGGCCAGTATGCCTTTTCGGTCGGAACCGGCCACCAGCAGACGGACGATGAAATTCTCCCGCGTATCGCTCGACCAGTCGATTGCGACCCGGCGGGCCGGGTCCGCGTTCATCCTCAGCAGGTTCGAACAGTCCGCACGGTGGATGGTGATACCGCGCCCGCGGGTAACGTAGCCTTCCACCTTGTCGCCGGGAACCGGCTGGCAGCAGCCGGCGTAAGTCACCATCAGGTTGCCGATCCCCTGCAGCTTGATCCCGCTGTCGCTTTTCTTGATCCGGTCGATAATCCGGTCGAAGGGTGATCCCTGCTCCGGCTTTTCCTCGGGCTCCGGAAAGAGCTGGTGCAGCACCTGGCCCACCGAGATGTGTCCCAGGCCCAGTGCCTCGTAAAGCTTTTCCACCGGCCCGGTAACATTCAGCTTGCCGGCGGCCTCCACGAGCCGGCTGTCCTCGACCCGCCCCTTGCGCCTGCGCTTGAGTTCGCGCTCCAGGATTTCACGGCCCAGCTTCACGCTCTCCTCGAACTCCTGCTGACGGATCCAGAAGCGTACCTTGCTGCGGGCCTTGGCTGAGCGGACGAACTTGAGCCAGTCCTTGCTGGGCCGGGTGTTGGAGTTGGTGATGATTTCGACGGTCTGGCCGCTGCGCAGACGAGTATTCAGCGGAGCGATCCGGCCGTCGATCTTGCCCCCGGCGCAGTGCAGGCCCACTTCCGTGTGGACGGTGAAAGCGAAGTCCACCGGGGTGGACCCGGCCGGCAGCTTGACCAGCCGGCCCTTGGGCGTAAAGACGAACACCTCGTCGTGAAACAGGTCGATCTTGAGGAACTCCATGAATTCCTTGGGGTCCTTGGTCTCGTTCTGCCACTCCAGCACCTCGCGCAGCCAGGTCATCCGCCGGTCCATGTCCTCCTCGATCTTCTTGCCTTCCTTGAAGCGCCAATGGGCGGCGATACCGTATTCGGCGGTGCGGTGCATCTCCCGGGTCCGGATCTGCACCTCGATCATCTGGCCTT
>JAZDIG010000620.1:0-11530 GCA_043805105.1 Candidatus Glassiibacteriota bacterium
GGCCAGGATTCCCAGGCGCTGGTCGATCAACTTGACACTGAGGGCCTCTTCGCGCGCCCGGCCGTGCTCGATCTGCAACAGGTCGGGCCAGACATCGGTATCCGGGCTGACCGGGAAGTAGAGTCCGTACCAGGGGAAATGTGCGTGCATTTCGAAGAAAGTGGCGCCGTACTCCAGGAGACCCTCGTAGCCGGACTGGCCCTGGGCTTCCTGTCTGCCAGTGGCCGGGCTGCCGATCGAGTAATTGGCGGCCAGCTCGTAGATACCCTCGTCCGGCAGGAAGTAATCGGGCCAGCGGCCGAGCATCCATTCGAGCCCCGGGCGGTAGCAGGCCGAGTGCGCCACCAGCCAGCCGCTCACCGTGAGCGAATCGGTGCCCCGCAGGCCGACCAGCGCCGCCACCGCCTGTAGACACCCGTCGCCGCCCGGCTCGGCCGTAGTCAGGAACCCGGCGGAGGGCAGCCTGCCGTCCACCGGGAAAGCCACGCTCACCCCAACTGACTTATCCGGGTCGACCAGGACCACCAGGGGCAGAGCCAGGTCGTGGCGCGGATACTGGTTGTCGAAGCGGTCCACCCCCTCGGGAGCGCGGACGTACCAGGCCGAGGTCTCGGCCAGGCCCGAGCCCACCTCGACCCATTCCGGCAGGTTCTGGTACCAGAGCCGCGTTCCCCGGGCCAAAGGTATTTCGAGCGCCACGCGCAAGGCCCTGTCCCGGCGGGAGTCGCTGCCAACCAGGACCGCCTTCCAGGCCAGCTCCCGGCCCGTGGCCTCGAACGCCAGCGCGAGCGAAACCTTTTGCCCGTCCAGCTCCAGCCGCTGAGTCAGGCGGGCGAGACTGTCGCGGGCGACGATCTCCTGCAGAGAGATCTCCCGGTCTGCGGGCCGGAAGGTGCGGCCGGTGGCGACATCGTAGACCGTGACACAGGCGCCCTGGCCGTTTCCGGTTTTTTCGAACAGCACGGTCCAGCCCTCGGCCGCTGACGGCCGGGTGGCGATCCGGCCGATTGCACCGGTTTTGTCATCGAACGAGAGGTCCCAGCAACTGTTCCTCAGGGTGGCGGAAACCAGCGGAAAGGATGAAAGAACCAGCGCGAGCAGTACGGAGCCGAGGGTAACGAACAGTTCGCGGACGGGATTCATTGTGCAGCCGTCTCCTGTTGGTCGAGAGCGAGGTTGACCAGTCTGTCGGCGCGGAGGTTTTCGTTGCGCGGCACGTGCCGGCATTCAAAGGATTCGAAGGCCCGGATCAGGTTCCGGGCTTCCTGGTTGAGTTGGGCCAGCTTGAAATTCTTGACCTTGTAGCGGCCATCGATCTGTCGCACCAGAAGCTCGCTGTCCGATTTGTGCACCAGCCGGCGGACTCCCCGCTCCAGCGCCAGCTTGAGGCCCTGGACGAGGGCAGCGTATTCGGCGACGTTGCTGGTGGCGGAACCGATACAGCGGCCGTATTCTTCCAGATAGCCGTTGGCCGGCTGTTCGAGAACCAGACCGATTCCAGCCGGACCGGGGTTGCCCCGGCTGCCGCCGTCCGTAGCCAGCACGGTTTCGGCCGCCGGGTCGATCCGGACTCCGGGAACCGGGGTTGCCGTGGCTTCCCCCGGCGAACGCTCCCAGCGGTACGAGCTGTCGAGAGGGTCCGGCCGGCGCGAAAGGAAGCAGCGCACGACCAGGGTCAGCCGGCCGAACAGCCCTTCCCGCGCCGACCGGGCATCCACCAGCTCCGCCTGCACCGGAAGCGCTCCCAGAACGCGCGCACAGAAAGCTTCCACCGCCGGCCGCCATTGGGAATCGGCTTCCAGGGCGATTTCCGGCGGCCTGCCGTCGCGGGAACACACCAGCCGGGCGCCTTCCGCCAGCACTTCGGGATGGAGGTAAACTTCGAACGAGGCCACAGCCTGTCTCCGCTAAGGATTATGTCCGTCAATTTACCCTGGCCTGCGGTCCGGGGCAAGCGCGAGTGGAGATTGCCGGACTATTCCTTGACAGCCTCGATGCCAGCCTTTACCTTGACAGAGAGCGAGCAGGCGTTATTGTAACTCTTTAATAAATCCTTAGTTAGATGACTATCAAGGAGTTAGCGCCGGTTCCCGGAACTCGATCCGAAGTCAGAAACAGCCCGAGGAGAAACACCGATGGTGAACTTCAAGTCCTTTAGAACGCTGCTGTCCTTTCTGGCTGCCGGTATGCTCGTATTCGCCTGCGGGAAAATGCCCGGCGCCAAGCCGCGGGCGTTCGGCAGGGAGAAGGAAATCCTGGTAATCTGCGACAATGACATCTGGAAAAATATCGAAAAGGCGATGCGGCGCGAGATCGAAGCGCCGCTGGAGGCGGTGCGTACCGAAACGGTATTCGAGATCGCCCAGGTCGAGGCTACCGTGGTTTCCTACTATAAGGAATGGGATAAGGTCATCCTGATAGAATCGCTCGATGCCATGCACCTCCTGCCGGATGTGGTCGACGACTCCACCCTGAACGTGCTCAAGAGCGGCCGGGGGCTGTTTTTCAGCCAGATCGACATCTGGGCCCGCGGCCAGCGCGTGGTGGGTATCGCCGCTCCCACCAGGGAAGAGCTGCTCCCGCTGGTCAAGCTGAACGGCAATAAAATCTACACCGCCTTCCTCAGGCAGCTCGAACAGGAGGAACTGCAGAATATGTATGTCTCCGGCCGGGATTCCACCCTGGCCGACTCCCTGGCCGCCGCCTTCGGCTTCCGGTTCCTTCTGCCTGGAGTTTACGAGAGGACTTCAGCCGATTCGCTGCCGGAAAACAAACTCCTGTTTGTCCACCAGGACCCGGTGCGCAGCATCCTCATCACCTGGTTTGACAACCCGGGCCCGTTGGACACAACCCAGGCGGGCCTGGCCGTTCTGCGCCGGCAGGTGACTGGAGACGTATACCCTGGCCAGGAAACCGTGGAATACCGGATAAAAATCTCGCGCGTCCAGGCGAACGGGATCGAGCGGCTGAGGGTGTTCGGAGTGTGGGAGAACCGCCAGGAGATTTCCGGCGGGGTCTTCATCGACCAGGTGATCGACTCGCCGACTCAGCACCGGCGCTTCTACATCGACTGTCTGCTCTTCTGTCCCGATCCGCGCCTGAACAAATACCGCTACATGTTCCAGCTGGACCGGATAATGGATAGTTTCCAGATCGTGGCCGGCGCCAAGCCGGCAACTTAATGAAGCTTATGCGAACAACTTTCGAACCAGATGTCATTTTACAAGGCGATTGCCTGGAAATACTAAAAGATTATCCGGACAATTACGTGGACCTTATTGTGACATCGCCACCTTATGCGGATAGCAGAAAAAAAACATATGGTGGAATTCATCCTGACAAGTACGTATCATGGTTTCTACCTATTTCAGGCCAATTGCTCCGCGTTTTAAAACCCACCGGCTCTTTCATTCTCAATATTAAGGAACGAGTGTTTAACGGAGAGAGACACACCTACGTTTTAGAGTTAATTCTTGAGTTGCGTAACCAGGGGTGGTTCTGGACCGAGGAATATTGCTGGCATAAGAAAAATTGTTACCCTGGTAAATGGCCCAATCGCTTCAGGGATTCCTGGGAAAGGTGTCTGCACTTCACAAAGAGTAAACATTTCAAGATGTTTCAGGATGAGGTAATGGTTCCAGTGGGTTATTGGGCCGAATCCCGGCTAAAAAAACTTAGTGACACTGATAAAGTTCGGGATGATTCCAGGGTGGCCAGTGGATTTGGAAAGAAAATCGCCAACTGGGTCGGCAGAAGATTTGTTTATCCGACTAATGTGCTTCACCTTGCCACCGAATGCGGTAACAAAAACCACAGCGCCACTTTCCCCGAGGAGCTTCCTGTCTGGTTTATAAAACTGTTTACCGAAAAAGGAGATATAATCCTTGACCCATTCATTGGCTCAGGAACTACCGCAGTAGCAGCAAAAAAATTGGGGCGGAGATATATCGGTATAGATAAACTGGAAGAATATTGCAGAATTGCCGAAGAACGGCTTGTTATCCTAAACAAAAAGGCCACTAAAAAAAGGCTGAAAGATGAACAACTTGGACTTGAACAGGGTCTGTGATTTTGTAAATGAGAACATACAACTATTTCACCAGGCCAGGCTGGAACGCCTCGGCAGCTTGAATCTGAAAGAAATACTCAAGAAGAAAAATCCTTATCTCTTTCGGGCAAAAAATATCACCACCGCACCGGAACTGATACAGGGATTGATGGATGCTTTTATTTCCTCCTCTGAAGAAAAAATGTTTGGAGATTTCTTGGAAGGACTGGCAATTTTTGTTTGTAGCGAGGTATTTGGCGGTCGGAAATCTGCGACTTCCGGGATAGATCTCGAATTTGAAACCGAAGAGCATAAATATCTCGTCTCGATAAAGTCCGGGCCAAATTGGGGCAACAGTGGTCAATATGCTGCATTGGAAAGAAATTTTAAGACAGCTTTAGCAGTTCTAAGCCAATCAAGGCAAGTCAAATCTCCACAAGCAATTCTGGGCACCTGCTACGGAAAAAGAAAAACCAAAGACTATGGCTTATACAAAAAAATAGAAGGGCAAAGCTTCTGGTTCTTCATCTCCGGGAATCCCAATCTTTATACAGACATAATTGAACCTGTGAGCTATCGAGCCAAGGAACACAACGAAGCTTACAATAGAGAGAAAACCAGGATTTACCATCTCTTTACACAGCAATTCTTAAATGAGTTCTCTACGGACGGTACCATAGATTGGAATAAATTGGTTCAATTCAACAGCGGCAATCTCAAAGAACAGAAATGAACCTCCCTTTCATCCATCTGCACAATCACTCCGACTACAGCCTGCTGGACGGCGCGGCCAAAATCTCGAAGCTTGTGCGGAAAGCCGTCGAGTTCGGCATGCCGGCCCTGGCCCTCACCGACCACGGCAACCTGTTCGGCGCGATCGAGTTCTACATGGAAGCCAATGCGGCCGGAATCAAGCCCATTATCGGCATGGAAGCCTACATCTCCCCTGCCAGCCGACACGACCGCACCGCGCCGGACGAAGGCGGGGTGGCCAACCACATCACCCTGCTGACCGAAAACGAAACCGGCTACCGGAACCTGGTCAAGCTGACCAGTATCGCCTACCTCGAGGGCTTCTACTACAAGCCGCGGATCGACCTGGAAATCCTCGATAAATACAAAGAAGGGCTGATCGCGCTCTCCGGCTGCGCTAAGGGCCTGGTGGCCGATGCCATCTACCGCGACAAGCCGGACCGGGCCCGCCGCTGGGCCTCCGACCTGCGCGACCTGTTCGGCCGGGAAAACTTCTTCATCGAAATCATGAACCACGGGCTGGAGATCGAGCGCAAGCAGATGCCGCAACTGATCGGGATCGCCAAGGACCTGGAAATTCCGCTGGTGGCGACCAACGACACCCACTACCTCTGCCGGGAGCACGCCGAGGCGCAGGATGCCCTGGTCTGCATCCAGACCGGCAAAATCCTCGAGGACACCAAGCGCCTGCGCTTCCTCACCCAGGAGCTCTACCTTAAAAGCCCGGAAGAAATGTACCGGCTGTTCGGCGACCACCCGGACGCTCTCGCCAGGACGGTCGAGATCGCCGAACGCTGCAGCCTGAAATTAGAATTCGGCAAGACCTTCCTGCCCAGCTTCCCGCTGCCGGAAGGCTACAGCGAAATAGAGCTGCTGCGCAAGCTGACCTACGAGGGAGTCCAGAAGCGGTTCGAAAAGGTAGACGAGGCGATCCGGGAGAGGTTGGAAAAAGAGCTGAAAATTATCGGGAACACCGGGTTCCCGGGCTACTTCCTGATCGTGAGCGATCTGGTGGGCGCCGCGCACCGGATGGGGATTCCGGTGGGGCCGGGCCGGGGGTCGGCCGCCGGCAGCCTGGTCTCCTACTGCCTCGGCATCACCAACATCGATCCCCTGCGCTACAACCTCCTTTTCGAGCGGTTCCTCAACCCCGAACGGGTCACCATGCCCGACATCGACATCGACTTCGCCGACCGCGAGCGCGACAAGATCATTCAGTACGTCAAACAGAAGTACGGCGAGGAGAGCGTGACCCAGATCATCACCTTCGGCACCATGGCCGCGCACGCGGTGGTGCGGGATGTGGGCCGGGTGATGGGCATGAGCTTCGACGAGGTGGACCAGATCGCCAAGATGATCCCCGAGGAGCTCAAGATCACTCTCGATGAAGCCCTGGAAAAGCGGCCGGACCTGGCCGAGCTGGCGCACAAGGACGAAAAGATCGGCAAGCTGATCGAGATCAGCCTGGTGCTCGAAGGCCTCTGCCGCCACGCCTCCACCCACGCCGCCGGCGTGGTGATCGCACCCGGCCGCCTGACCGACTACCTGCCGCTGTTCCGTTCGCCCAGGAAAGATGAAATCCTCACTCAGTTCGACATGGGCTGGGTTGAAAAGATCGGTCTGCTGAAGATCGACATCCTGGGCCTTCGCACCCTGACCGTGATCCAGGACACGCTGGCCTCGATCGAACGCGAGACCGGCGATAAGATCGATCTGGACACGCTCCCGCTGGACGACCTCAAAACCTTCGAGGTGTTCGCGACCGGAGAAACCATCGGGATCTTCCAGTTCGAATCATCCGGCATGCGCGAGTGCCTGCGCAAGCTCAAGCCCGAGACGGTCGGCGACATCGTGGCCATGAACGCGCTCTACCGCCCGGGACCGATGGACATGATCGACGACTTCATCGACCGCAAGCGCGGCCGCGTCAAAGTCGAATACCTGCACCCGATCCTGGAGCCGATCCTCAAGGAGACCTACGGGGTGATGGTCTACCAGGAACAGGTGATGCAGATCGCCAGCGAGATGGGCGGCTTCAGCCTGGGCGGGGCGGACATGCTCCGCCGGGCCATGGGTAAGAAAATCAAAGCCGAAATGGACCGGCAGAAAGCAAAGTTCCTGGCCGGGGCGAAAAAAAAGGGCGTGGATTCCACAACCGCCGAAACTGTCTACGACCTGATTGCCAAATTCGCCGGCTATGGTTTCAACAAGAGCCACAGCGTGGGCTACGGCATCCTGGCTTACCATACCGCCTGGCTCAAGGCCCACTACCCGCGCCAGTTCCTGGCCGCCACCCTCACCAGCGTGATGAACAATTCGGACCGGGTGGCGGTCTTCCTGGAAGAATGCCGCCGGATGAAGATCAAGGTCCTGCCGCCGGACGTCAATGAAAGCGGTGTGGGATTCACCGTGGTGGATGAAGGGATCCGGTTCGGACTGGCGGCGGTGAAGAACGTGGGCGTGGGGGCGGTGGAGGCGATCGAGACGGCGCGCGCCGATGGCGGGCCCTTCACCAGCCTCGGCGACTTCCTCGACCGCGTGGACAAGCGGGCCACCAACAAGCGCCTGGTGGAAAGCCTGATCTTCGCCGGGGCCTGCCGCTCGCTCAGCGGCCGGCCCGAACAGCAGCTGGCCGTCCTGGAAGCCACCCTCGAAGCCTGCAGCCGCCTGGAGGCCGAACGCACCAGCGGCCAGATCGGGCTGTTCGGCGCCGAGGAGGCGGCCCTCCCCGCCGGCGACCACCGCTTCCCACCTCTACCGGAAAAATTCGAGGCCTGGGACAGCCGTACTCCCCTCGAATTCGAAAAGGAATATCTCGGCTTCTATGTCTCCGGCCATCCACTGGACAAGTTCGCCGAGGAGCTGGATTCGTTCACCAACACTACCAGCGCCGACTACCACGAGGTGCTGCCCGGCCGCCAGGTGCTCTACCTGGGCGGGATGATCTGTGACCGCCGCACTTTTTTCGACCGCAAGGGCCGCGAGTGCTCGATCATCACCCTCGAAGACCGCCTGGGCCAGACCGACATCTTCGTGTTCAACGACACTTTCGCGCGCCACCGGGAAATCATCTTCACCGGCGCGGCCGTGCTGGTCAGCGGCAAGCTCTCCAGGCGGCCCACCGATGACAAGGGCAAAGTGATTGCCGACTGGCTGATGTCGCTGGAGCGAGTGCGCTCCGATGAGGGCGTGGGCGTCGAACTCGAGATCGACTCCAACCGGGCGGACGGCAAGCTGTTGAAAAGCGTTCAGCAGGCGATCCTGCGCCACGACGGCACTAATCCGGTGTACCTGCGGGTGATCGAGCCCAACGGGGAATACCTGTTGCGCAGCCGGGAGCTGACCGCACAGCCGAGCAACGAGTTGCTGGAGGAGCTGCGCCGGCTCCTGGGACCCAGAAAAGTTACGCTGGGCTACCACCCGCGCGTCTCCCGCGCCGGCGTGCCCAACGGCGGCGGAGTACACGCCATGTTCGCCAACGAAAAGAACAACGGCGGAAACGGGGGAAAAAACCCCAACCGGTAAGTCGGCCTTCCCTGGGGTTTCTTTTCGACTCCGGTCAACTGGTCGATGGATCTGGATCGGTAATTTTATGTGGATTCTGATCCCCCTGGTCTGGTGGATAGATAGAAACCGCCTGCCGATGGTAAAGCCGCCCGGCCTTCAATCCGCAAAAGGACAGTCATGAAAATAGCTCTGGCCCAGATTTTCTGCCCCTGGGGCGACCGCTCCGGGAACCTGAGGAAAATAGAATGGTTCAGCCGGCAAGCCCGGGCCGCCGGCGCCGAACTGGTGGCTTTCCCCGAGCTGACTGTCTCCGGAATATTCAAAGATGTCCGGATTAAAGAGATTGCCGAGCCATTGAACGGATATTCAGTGAAATGGGTATCCGCTCTGGCCCGGTCTATTGGCATAACAATCGGTTTCGGCTTCACGGAAAAAGCCGAACCACTGCCATTCAACACCTATTGCCTGATCGACTCCCGGGGCAAGCCGGCTGCGGTCTACCGTAAAATCTACATCCCCAGGCTGGAAGTCCCGTACTGGCAGGGCGGCCGGCAGAGGCCGGTCTTCCGGGTGGCGGGAAAACGCCTAACTATCGCTATCTGCTGGGATGCGACCCAGGAAGAGCTGCTGGCCCACTACAACCGGCAAAAGGCGGAGATCGTCCTGATGCCCCATGCCTGGGACTCCGACCCGCTGGACAAAAACGGAAAGCCGCTGGATTACAATTCGATGGCGGAGTTGATAAATCTGGCGGATGCGGGAAATTTGGGCGGGTGGAAAAGCTTCACGGAAATGAGAGACTATTTTTATTCCTACATTCCGGGCTATGCAAAAAAATATCGCTTCGCCGCCTGCTTCGTCAATCAAACCGGCCAGCCCCATAAATACCTCCGCTTCGTCGGGCCGACTTTCGCCGTGGACCGCCAGGGAAGAATCCTCGCGGAAATGAGAAATGAGGAAGAAGGCCTCCTGTACGTCGATATTTAGTGGATTGAAGGCCGGTAGCACTTGATTTTTTTCTTGAATATTGATAGAGTTCACGGCCTGCCGGGCAGTTGAATCGAGCCAAAATACCCTTTTATCGAGAGACTTCCACATGGCGGAACAATTCATCTTCACCATGCTGCGCCTGAACAAGTACTACGGCCAGAAACAAGTGCTCCGGGATATCAACCTCTGCTTCTTCCCCGGGGCCAAAATCGGGATCGTGGGCGAGAACGGGTCGGGCAAGTCCACGGTACTCAGGATCATGTCCGGCGCGGATGACGAGTACCAGGGGCAGGCCGACCTGTCGCGCGGCTACCGGGCCGGGATGGTGGCCCAGGACCCGAAGCTGGACGAAGATAATACCGTGCGTGAAAACCTCGAGCTGGCGTTCTCGGCTACGATGAAGATGCTGCGCGAGTACGAGGAGCTGACCGCCCGGATGGGCGAGCCCATGGACGATGACGCGATGCAGAAAGCGCTCGACCGGCTGGGCGAGCTCCAGGAAAAACTCGAGGCGGTGGATGCCTGGAACCTGGACAACCGGCTCGGGCTGGCCGCCGAGGCCCTGATGCTGCCCGAGGATGACCGGGTGGTCCGGACCCTCTCCGGCGGCGAAAAGCGCCGGGTGGCCCTCTGCCGCATCCTGCTCGAACAGCCGGACCTGCTGCTTCTTGACGAACCGACCAACCACCTGGACCCCGAAACCGTCGACTGGCTGGAGGCCCAGCTCGTGGACTACCCCGGCACGGTGATCATCGTCACCCACGACCGCTATTTTCTGGACAACGTCACCCGCTGGATTCTCGAGCTGGACGGCGGCCACGGCATACCCTGGGAGGGCAACTACAGCTCCTGGCTGGAGCAGAAACTCCAGAAGCTGCTGGAACAGGAGAAAAAGGAATCGCCGCGCTATAGGCTTCTCCAGAGGGAGCTGGCCTGGATCCGGATGAACAACCAGGACCGTCACGACCTGTCGCAGAACCGCCTGCGCGAATACGCGAAGCTGGTGGCCGGGGAAGGGTCGGCCGCCGGGGAGAGCGAGCTGATCCGGATCGCCCCGGGCCCGGCCCTCGGCGACCAGGTGATCGATTTCAGCGAGGTCTCGAAAAGCTACGGCGGCAACTTCCTCTTCAAAGACCTCAGCTTTTCCATCCCGCGCGGAGCCGTCGTGGGGCTGGTCGGGCCCAACGGGGCGGGCAAGACCACGGTCTTCCGGCTGATCGACGGGAGTGAGAAACCGGACAGCGGAGAAATCCGGGTGGGCGCCAGTGTGCGAACCGCCTATGCCCGGCAGGAGCGCGAAAATCTGGACAAGGCCCGCAGCCTGCTCGACGAGATCGGCGAAGGCGCCAGCGAGCTGTTGATCGGTAAGCAGAAGATCCCTATCCGGCGTTACCTGTCGCTCTTCGGCTTCAAGGGCCAGGACCAGCAGAAGAACGTGGGCGAGCTTTCGGGCGGGGAGATGAACCGCTGCCAGCTGGCCAAGGTCCTCAAGGTGGGCGGCAACGTGCTGCTGCTCGACGAACCCACCAACGACCTGGACGTCAACACCCTGCGGATGCTCGAAGAAGCGATCCAGGGTTTCGCCGGCTGCGCCCTCGTAATCAGCCACGACCGCTTCTTCCTCGACCGCATCTGCACCCATCTTTTGGTGTTCGAGGGCGAGGGCGGGGTGCGCTGGTTTACCGGCAATTTCCGGGACTACGAGGAGTGGCGGAAAAAGGAGCTGGGCGGCGGCCTGTTCGAGAACCGCCGCAGCCGCTACCGCAAGCTGGTGCGCAAGTAGCGGGGGACAATGTCTTCGGGGGGAATTCAGCAGACCGCTGCAATCTGTTCCGAGAGTAAAAGCTTAAGCCGCTATCGACTCAAGTTGACGACAAATTTCCCGGACGTCTCCGGTATTCCGGCGTTTGCGTACTCTCGCCTCCTCAAAAACTCCGCACCAGGCGGATTCCGCCGTCCTTGTAGCGCAGGTTCGGATCGCTCTTGTTGCGGTGGAACGCCCGGCAGTAGTTCACCGATCCGTTCCAGCTCCCGCCGCGGATCACTTTTTCCGTGCCGCCGGCCGGCCCATGCGGGTCGAACGTGTCGCCCAGCGAATAATCGCCGTGCCAGTCCAGGCACCATTCCCAGACGTTGCCGGCCAGGTTCTGGACCTGCTGCGGAGTGGACCCCTCGGGGAACAGGGTCACCGGCGCAGTATACTGGTAGCCGTCGCTGGCATCGTAGTAGGGG
>JAZDIG010000621.1:0-2624 GCA_043805105.1 Candidatus Glassiibacteriota bacterium
GAACCCATCCCGATCCCGATCACCCGGTATTCTCCCGCAGCCGCCATCGACTGAGCGATACCATCGAGGATGTTCTCGATCACCCGCGGGGGACCGTTTTCGCCGCCGGTGGGCCGGTTGAAATGCCGGAGCAGCTCACCCTCGGGGGTCACCAGGCCGAACACGACGTTGGTGCCGCCCAGATCGATGCCTACGGTGCAGACTTTTTCCGCCATCGCTGGTCACCGCCGGAACAATGCAAAGAAAGGGCCGGAGAAAAGAGAATCGCCGGCCGGCCGGAGACCTTAATCTATTTACCGGCCGGAAGAGTGTCAATGCCAAAGCCGGCGGGAGGAAGGCGATTATGGCTTTCAGCGGATAGGAACAGGAAGAGAGGCGGGCGGCAGGAGGTCAGTACTGGCGGGGGTAGGAGCCGAGCACCCGGACGAAGGCCATTTTCTTCAGCGCCTCGATCGCCTCGGCCACCCGCTCGTCGCTTTGGTGGCCCTGCAGGTCCATGTAGAAGATGTAATCGCCCAGCCGGCCCTTGGAAGGCCGCGATTCGATCTTGCTCAGGTTGACGCCTCGGCTGGACAGGTGGCCCAGCATTTCGTGCAGCAGACCGGGATAGTCCACCTGGGGGTAAAGGGAGAGGCTGGTGCGGTCGTAACCCGAGGGTTTGGTGGAGTTCCTGGAAATGAACACGAAGCGGGTGACGTTGTAGCGGTTGTCCTGGATCCGGGAATGGACGGAGCGCAGTCCGTAAAGCTGGATCGCCAGCTCCGGCACGATCGCGCCCCAGCTTTTTTCGGCCGTGTCCCTCAGCATCTCGGCGCTCTTGCCGTTACTGCTGGTGTGGATCAGATGCGCCTCGGCGTAATTTGACCGGATGAACTTCTCGCACTGGGAGTAGGATTGCGGGTGGGCCAGGATGGTGGTGATCCGGTCGGTTTCCCCCTTGACCGCCAGATGGTGGATAACCGGGTGAATCACTTCCCGCTCGATCTGCAGATCGCTTTCGGTGAGGGCATCGAGCGTTTCGCCGACCGTTCCGGATACCGAATTCTCCAGCGGCACCAGCCCCGCCGAATCCCGGTTTGCCGACACGTACTCGACTGCGTCACGGATCGTGCGCTGGAAGATTATTTCCGCCCGGGGTTCGAGCCTGGCTGCGGCTTCGTGGCTGAAAGTGCCCTGCGGGCCGAGAGTGGCGATTTTCATCTTGAGCTGGCTTTCTCCTTTGACAGTCGACCGGCGCGATAGGGTCTTAAAATAGTCCCTTGGCGCAGCCGAGTCAATCCCGGCTGACGAGCGCCTTGGAAGCGTAACTTCTGGAAACGGGTCACGGCCCGGGGACCCGGTAGGGAGGCTCCACGCTGTCGACGCCGACCGGCAGAACCGGGTTAGTGGGGGCCAGCCGGACCGCATCGTCGGTCGCAGCGGCGCCCGTATCCACGGCCCGCCGAAGGTCCACCATCCTGATCCCGACGTTTTCCGGCAGGTATTCGAAGACGTACTCGCGATATTTCCAGCGCAGCTCGCTGGGCCAGCCGGCAAGCCACTGCCTGCCGTCCCGCGAGCTGGTGATGCCGATGTTGCCCAGCCCCAGCAGCAGCTCCTGGAAGAAAGTCGAATAGAACAGATCGTTCAGTACGTAGCTCTTCCACTTCTGGTCATCCCGGAAGTTGATCCGCAGGATATTCGGCTCGCGGAACTGCATGTCGATATCAGAGAAGAAGGCGGCCCAGAGGCTGTCCTCGCGGCAGAGAGCGCCGATTGCATAGGCCACGGCATAAGCGTTGGCCCGCCGGTATTCGGTCTGCTTGTCCGCCTCGGCCAGCACCTCCAGGATTACCTTGTCGGGAACCTGGTTGAAGCGCTCGACAAGCTGCATCGTGTAGCGGTTCAGTCCCAGCTTTTCCGCGATCTCGAAGAAGTCCTGAGGAATGGTGTCGGCCATCTCGACCGGCATCCGCAGAACGTAGTCTTTGCGTTCACGTTTGGGAACGGCGGATGCCGCCGTGTCGGTTGGGGCCGGCTGCTGAGCCAGAAGAGCAGCGGCGGCGAATATGCTGGCCGCAAATAAGAGCAGGGTTTTGATGCGCAATGCCGTCCGCACTATAACCTCCCGGTACCGGCCCGGACCGACGTCAGGTCTTGAGGAACAGATTTTTCAGATCATTGAGCCGTTTGGCGGAGATGCAGAGGTTCTTGGCCTTGTGCACGAGCTGGACTTCGAGCTTACGGATGTCGTCCTCGTACTTCTGCACCAGCCGCTGGCTTTCGGTGGTCGGCTCCTTGGCCATCTCCTTCTTTCTAACATATAACATTCCGCGCTTGTTGTTCAACAGGAGGATCATGTTGACCAGTTCGCGTTCGGGATCGAGCCTGTTTTCTGCCGAGCGGGTTTTGATGAACTGTTCGGAGAATTTCTTGAAGGCGAACTGGTCGAGGGAGCGGAATTCGTTTTCGATCTGCTCGAGAGCCTGGCGCAGGTTTTCCCAGACGTTGCCCAGATCAGCGGACTCCTTGGTCAGGAACGGCAGATCCTGTTGCTTCTCCTGGATTTTCCGCATTTCGTTGATTATGCGAGTCTTGTCTTCGTTGCTGAACGCCAGGCGGGTCTTGATTTCGCTGGTCAGTTT
>JAZDIG010000622.1:0-2353 GCA_043805105.1 Candidatus Glassiibacteriota bacterium
CCGCTCGCGGCTTTCGGCCTGGAGGATGTGGAGCTCGTCTCGAACGTCCCGGCCTGGCACAGCCACCGCCTCGACCGGCCGGAAACCCTCGAGGGGACGCTCGCTTTCCGGCCCGCGGATGGCTGGGTCGGGCAGGTCGAGCTGAAACGGAATTCCGCCGGCCCCGGAACAAGCCGGACCTGATTCGAACGGCGGATTCTGACCTCTCCATTTGGCAAAGCAGTGGAAGTAACTTGTTGTAGGGGTTGTTCGCGAACAGCCCCGTTCCAGCAGAATGTCAGGGTTAGCCGTAGGGAAGAACCTCGTATTCGCCCGTGACCAACGACGGGCACGTCGTAAGGGCGGGTTTCAAACCCGCCCTTACACCTTGCGGCAGGGGACGATCCACGGGTCGCATCAGAGCGAGGTTATTATATCCAAACGCAGCCACCGGCTGCGACCGGGGCCGCCTGTTCGAGCTAAAACGACAGGAGCGTGTAGTTGCCCCGTAATTTCCATCGTGGCTCGTAAGCCGCCGCCGGGGTGGGCAGGCCATTGTTTCGCGCTTGACGGTTTTTGCAAGTGCGAAACAGGCGACCACAAGAGGAGCGTCCAAAAACCGCAGAGACACCGTTGTTGATATATGTTCTCGCTGGCAGGCGAGTTGCGGCCCCAATAGATTTTTGCAGCACTTTTGATCGCCTGCAAAAGTGCGAAAATAAAGCTTTTTGAGCACCGAATGCCTGGAAGAATGTAATAATTTAACCGGCAGATTTTGATCTACTTTACCCATGACCTACCCACTTCCGCAGGGAATCGCCGAGGAAATCAGGATCGTACTGGAGTTCCACCGCTGGGGCGGCCGGGCTGAGGGTATCACCGACCGCGGCACGCTCTACCGGGACACGTTCGGCCGGACCCGGGAGGAGGCCCATAAGCTGCAGGAGCTCTGCCGGACAGTCTCCCGCTGCCTCGGCGCCACCCTGCCCGCCCAGGCCTCGGCCCTGATCTCCGCCGGCCGGATGTACCGCCGCAGCGCGGATTACGTCAAAGCCTGCGAATACTTCGCCCGGGCCCTCGAAACCGTCTACCGGGAGGCCGGATGCGCCTGATCCATCTGACCACCTCCGGAGGATGGGGCGGCCGCGAGATGTACCCCCTGGCCCTGGCGGAAAACCAGGCCCGCCGGGGGCACACGGTATCGGTCGTCGCCAAACGCAATACGCCCCTGGCCGAACGCCTGTCCGGCTCTGGCCTCGATCACGACCTCCTCCGGGTGGGCCCCTATTTCGATCCGGCCGCCTGCCTGGCCCTCGCGCGTGTCATCCGCCGAAGAAACCCCGATATCCTCCACCTCCACCTCTCCCGCGACTTGCTGCTGGCGCACTTGGCCTGCCTGGCCTCCGGCCGGAAGCCAACGGTAATTCTACACAAGCACATAGCGAGCGCGGGCAACAAGCGCGATCCCCTGCACCGTTGGCTTTTCGGCCGCACGGAGGCCGTGGTGGCCGTGTCCGAGTTCGTCCGGACCAGCCTGCTGAATTCCTGCCCGGTCGGTTCCGAAAAGGTGAAAGTGATATTCAACGGGGTGGACCCGGCCAGGTTCACGGCCGATGTCGACAGTCAGGCCCGGACTCGGCTGCGCCGCGAAATCGGCGCCGAAAGCCCTGCGGCCGTGGTCGCCGGCGTGGTGGGGAGGGTCGAGCTGCGTAAGGGACAGGAGTGGTTCGTCGAGGCGGCCGGGCTGTTGGCCGGCTCCCATCCGGAACTTCGTTTCGCGATCGCCGGCGCCCCGGAAGGGGACTACGACCAGGTCCTCCGCAAGCGGATCGAGGCGCTGGGGCTATCCGGCCGGGTCACCCTGCTCGGCCACCGCCCAGACCCCCGCACTCTCTACGGCTCGCTCGACATCCTGGCCGTGCCCTCCTGGGAGGAGGCGTTCGGGCTGGCGGCGGTCGAGGGGATGTTGTGCGGCCTGCCTGTGGTGGCCTCGGACTCCGGCGCCTTGCCTGAATTTATCCAGGAGGGCGTCAATGGTTTCCTCGTGCCGCTCAAAGACACCCGCGCCCTGGCCGGGGTGATCGGCCGCCTGGCGGATGACCCGGAATTGCGGCGGAAAACCGGCCTGCGCGCGCGCCAATGGGCGCAGGAACACCTCGGCCTGAATGTGATATTAGATCGGCTGGACCGGCTCTACGAGGAGTGTGCGCAAAAATAAGCGGGGGTGGACACCCGTGTCCGCCCTGTGGGTTGCGGGGCGGATCCGTGACATCCGTATTCTATCCGTGTAATCCGTGATTCAGAATAGCGGCTGCCACGCCTGCGAAAGTGTTTGCCCAGCTATGCCGCCGCTGTCCAGGGCCCGCCGTAGGGG
>JAZDIG010000623.1:0-5055 GCA_043805105.1 Candidatus Glassiibacteriota bacterium
TGGCGGTGATACCGGTTCGGGCGATTTCCAGGTGGTGCTCACCGGGCCGGACTGCGGTTTTGAAAACGAGCTGAGGCGCAGGATAGCCGGATACGGCCTGGCGGGGAAAATCCTTTTCACCGGAGCTCTGCCGCCTGAGGAGATCCCGGCCCTGATGCGCGCCGCGGACGTGTTCTGCCTGCCGAGCTGGCGGGAGGGTTGGCCCAACACGGTGGTGGAAGCCCTGGCCTGCGGCTTGCCGGTGGTGGCGACCGGGGTGGGCGGAATCCCGGAGATGATCAGGGAAGGTGAAAACGGGCTGCTGGTACCGCTAAGGGATGCCTGGAAGCTGACGGATGGGCTGCGGAAGGCGATTACTAAAGATTGGATACCGGAGAGAATTCCAGTAACTGCGGAGCCATTCTATTATGATAAATTGGCTATGCAAATCAGTGGAATATATCGTTCAATTATCAGGGAAAAGTGATATACAATTATTAATACACTCCGTATTCCTTCACCGCTTCCACCAGTGCCACCACATTTTCCCAGGGCACTTCCGGTTCGATCACGTGGCTCGGGCCGATAAGCAGGCCCCCACCCTGGCCTACAGTTTCGATCCGGGTCCTGACTTCCTGCCGCACTTCTTCAGGTGTGCTGAACGGCAGGGTGTGCTGGATGCCGATTGTCCCCCAGAAGCTCAGCCGGTCACCATATAATCTTTTATACTCGGCCGGGTCCACGCATTCGGGCTGGACCGGATTGAGGATGTCCACGCCGATCCCGATCAGGTCCTCGACCACCTCGTTTAGCTTGCCATCCGTGTGGTAGAAGACGAGGCTATCCGGCTGGTAGTGCTTGGCCGCCTGTATTATAGTTTTCATACGTGGCTTGAGAGTCTCGCGCCAGACCGCCGGCGGGATCATCATCCCCTGCTGGTTGGCGATGTCGTCCCCCAGCCAGATAATGTCGAAGCGGCCGAACTTCGCGTAGGTTTCGAGCTGCCAGAGGCGGACCTCGAGCCAGCGGTCGAACACGATTTCACAGAGGTCCCGTTCGGTCAAAAGCATCATCAGGAACTCCTCGATCCCGTACCACGGCCAGCTCACCTCGAAGATCGTCTCCCCGCCCATGGCCAGGGCGCTGGCCCGGCCCCGGCGGTCGATATCCTCGATTATCCGGGCCGCCTCCCGGTAAAGATCCAGGTTTTTATAATCCGGCAGCGGGAAATTTTTCACCGCCTCGGCGGTATGTTCGGCCAGCGGCGGGATCATTTTGGTGAAGTGCAGGCCCTCGGTTTCCTCGTGCAGCACCCCGTAGCGGTCGAAATGCCAGCCCCGGCCGGACGGCAGGCGGCCCTTGTAGTAAACCCCGGCGTAATCGAAAGCAGCCCGTGGCTCGATCATTTCGTGGTACTCGACGTCCGTGCCGAAATAATCGAAGTGGTTGGTCGAGCCGCTCATGCGCTCGAAAGTTTCCCGGGCCTTGCCGACGAAGCCATAGCTCAGGTCGAACGGCACGCGGTCCGGGACCTCCCGGCGCAGGGCGAGGTTGACGCGTTCCTTGGAGTTCATGACTGGGATACCTTAATTATTATATGTGATTTACTACACAGCGTATAAAATTGTTTGCATCCAAACGCAAAGCCGACGAGGGCGCAGCCCCGATAATATCGGGGCGCCCCTAAAGCAGGATGGACTAACCGCTCGTAGGGGCAAGGCATGCCTTGCCCGTATTTATCCAAAGCCACGATGGAAATTGCGTGGCTGCTACACGCTCCAAAAGAAGAATCTCAAGGATTCAGGGCTTTTGCCACGGAATAATAAATTATCCTAAATACTGTAGGGGCGGACCCAGGTGTCCGCCCGTTATTCGTGAATTTCTCGGAGGTAATCGGGCGCACACGTGGGTGCGCCTCTACAAACCTCTATTAGAAAAATTTATATATATTATGCCGGTCACAGTTTCTGAATTGATAATTCCCGAATTTGAATATAAAAGCAGTTCGCGAACCGCCCCTGCCGCAGTATTCATTTTTTCCCGGCGATTATAACGATACCCGCCTCGGAAGCGACTATACCGGCCGAGGGATCGGGAACAAATTGCAAGGCTCCCCCGGCGTCCGGCCGGATCCCGTATTTTCCCCCCGGTTCAAGGCCAGTAATCACGATCGACTGGTAACGGGAAGAGTAGTCCGGGTCCCAGGCCAGGGTGTCGCGGCTGGCGAAGATGACCGCTCGTTCCAGGTGTTCCGGCCCCGGCCCGACAATTTTCAATCGCGTATCGGATTGGCTCCGGTCGAGCAGGTAAGCTCCGGCCAGCTCTTTCGTCCTCTGAGGCGCCTGCAGCACGGCCGCCATCTCCACCTCCACGGGCAGCCGGCCGATAAAAGTGGTGGAAAGGGCCCGCACCAGCGGCCGGCCATCGGGCCGGTCCATGCTCTGCCGCTCGAAGAAGTAGTCGGTGGAGGGGAACACCCGGCCGACCAGGAGCTTTTCCCCGGTCTCGCGGCTTATCTCGGCGATCGAATCTCCGGCGGCGGTCCATTCGGCCGCCTGGGGGTCGGCGTGCAGGAGCCATTCGTAGCGGCGCATAAACTTCTTGTCGCCGTCGCGGGTGACCAGCCGGTCGAGGATTATCACGGTACGGGGCTTGAGGTAGAGCACCTGGCGGTGGAAGCGGTCCAGCTCGACCTGTTCCGGGTAGACTTTGGCCAGCTCCATGGACACGTAGCTCCAGCCGTCGCCGGATTCGAAGTGTTCGATATCAGCCCGGTGGCCGGGCTCGAAGAACTGGCCGTGGCCGTCCACCATCACCGTGCTGTGGAACCGTCCGTCCCGGCCGCCATAGGAGGGCGGGCAGAGCAGGAAGTTGCCATCAGCCCACCAGTAGAGCGATCCGGCGTTCTGATGGGTATGGCCCAGACTGCCGGGCAGGCGTCGGTTGCCCGCCTGCCAGGCGGCGGTACCGAGCCGGCCCAGCAGGTGGCCGCCGGCGAAAAACAGCACCGGGTCGTCCTTTGTCCAGCCGCTGCGCATGAGCGCGCTGTCCCAGTTGGGGAAGAGCCAGTCCGAGTTCAGGCTGTCCGGAGGCGTGGGCGCCAGACCCGGTTCGTACCAGAAGAACTGCCAGACCAGGCCGTGGACCTCGCGTTGAGCCAGGGGCCGGAAGTCGCCGAAAGCGTAAGGGGCTTCCCAGGAAAGCTCCCGGCCGGCCGCACTGTCCAGGTTGGCATCGCGCAGGGCGAGCCACTGGGCCACGCCATCCCGGTAGCGGGCGGCGAGCCGCATCAGCACGTGCGCGCTCACCGAACCGAGAGTGCCGTAGCGGCCGGACCGGTAGCTGTCGCCCACGAACATGTAGGAGTCATCGGCCAGCCAGTGGGCCGCGCGCGACCGGGCGGTGTTTTTGAGCCATTCGCAGTCGTAGAAGTCTTTTCCGCCGGCGCGGTTCAGGCAATCGAAAAACAGGAGCGTGGGGGCCAGGCAGTAGACCCAGTCGGCAACGCCTTCCGGAAAGTAGCCGCGATCTCCCAGCAGGGCCATGGCGCGGGAGAGTTCGCCTACGCAAAAGGAAAGCACTGTGTCGGCGTCCTCGTACTCATCGGCCAGGCAGATGGCGGCCAGCCCCATGCCGGCAATCGGGATCCAGAAATCGTGGTGGGTGTAGATGCCGCCCCACCAGTAATGGTCCGCGCCGTAGCGGGCCTCTTTCAAGACCTCGATGGTTTTCTGGAGCAGTTGTTTGCGGAATGAGGGTTCGAGGCCGGCGTAAAACAGGTCGTAGCCCTGGGCCAGGCTGGCGGCGAAAATGCCGATGTGGTAGTTGCCCTCGCTGGCGGTGGGAGTATCGAGCAGGGCCTCGAGCCAGCGGCGGCCGGCGGCGAGGTATTTTTTTTCGCCGGTGATCTGGTAGAGAAAGCCATAGGAAGCGATAGTGGAGAAGGCGGTTTCGTGACGGATTTCAGAGGTGCCGATATCCCGGGGAGGCAGCTTATCGAGATTGAGCTCGCCCCAGGCGCGAAGACGCTGGAACTGGAGCTTTTTCGCTCCGCCGGCGGCCTGGCGCAGAGCCGGCAGGTCGGAGGTGGAGAAGTACAGCCGTGGATGCTGCGCAGCCGGCAAAGCGGCCGGGAGCAGGAGGAGGGCGGCAGCCAGCAGATTAAGAGGTTTCATCGTAACCTCCGGTTAAATTTCCCCACTTTTTCCAGGCAGCCGGATCAGCACTGATTGGACAAAAAGGTCAATCGGGATTCTGTTCTGAAGCCTTTCCTTTTCCCCGTCATAGGGTTTATTTGTTCTTTTGTCGCCAAAAGAACCAAAAGCGTTGTCACGCATTATAATGCGTGGATCTACGCTATGCTGGCGCATAGCTCCGGTTCCTTTGTAACCAAAGGAAAACAAAGTTAATCCGGGCTACTGGTCTTTTCCCGCCGCTTCTTGTGAGATCGCCTTCGAGGACTCCTCCGCTCCTCTCGCCCACACCCGTCCTCGAAATGGCCTGCCTGCCAGAGGAGTCATCCCCTGGGCCGCGATGGAAATTGCGAGGCTGCTTCACGCTCCAATTCGACAATCCCAAAGCGCCGTGCTTTTACAGCCTCTGATACGACAATCCCGTAACTGAAAATTAAAACTGTTTCACGCCTACTGCCTTACGTTTCATCAAGTTGCCCGCCACTAATTAAAGGGGGGCGGCCAGCCGGCAACCGCCCCTGCACAAATGCAATATTTTCAGCGCACCACGCGGGCGCCTCCGCCCTTCATCAGCTTCTCCACCTCGGCCAGCGTGGCCATGGTGGTATCGCCGGGAGTGGTCATGGCCAGGGCGCCGTGGGCCGCGCCGTAGTTGACTGCCTGTTCGGGAGTCTTGCCTGTCATCAGGCCGTAGATCAGGCCGCTGGCGAAGCTGTCGCCCCCGCCCACGCGGTCCAGGATCTCCAGGTCCGGCCGCTGCACCGCCTCGTGGAATTCGCCGTCCATCCAGAGGATGGCGCCCCAGTCATTGGTGCTGGCGGTTTTGGCGTTGCGCAGCGTGGTAGCCACGCCCTTGAAGTTGGGGAAGTCCCGGACCACGTTG
>JAZDIG010000624.1:0-3217 GCA_043805105.1 Candidatus Glassiibacteriota bacterium
TCACCTGATCCGGCCGGTGGAGCTGTTCCACAGGACCATCCTGTCTGCCGCCCGGGCGGCGGCGGCCGAACCGGTGCTCTACACTTTCGGCATCGTGCCCACTTACCCGGCCACCTGCTACGGCTACCTCGACAGCCGGGACAAGGTGGCCGAGGACGATGGAATTACCCATTACCGCCTGCATCGTTTCGTGGAGAAACCGGATGCCGACACAGCAGGCGCGTACCTGGCCGCCGGGAATTTCTACTGGAACAGCGGGATGTTCGTCTGGAGCGTGGATACGATCCTGGCCGAATTGGCCCGTCAGCTTCCGGCTCACCTCGAACACCTCGTCCCGGCGGTGGAGCACGACTCGACCCCGGAGTTCGATAAGGCGCTGAGGCGCGCGTTCGAACCGTTGGCGGCCACGTCGATAGATTTTGGTGTGATGGAGGGGGCGAAAAATATCCGCATGCTCCGCGCCGAATTCGAATGGAACGACGTGGGCGGCTGGCTTGCCCTGGAAGAGTTTCTGGCCGCAGACCCGGCTGGCAATGCTCACCGGGGCCGGCTGGTAGCGATTGACTCTGGGGGCAATCTCGTCTTTTGCGAGGACGAGAGCGAAACCGTGGCGCTGATCGGGGTGAAGGACCTGGTGGTGGTGCGTGCGGGCGGGAAAACCCTGGTGGTGCCCAAAGATCGGGCCGAAGAGATCAAAAAGCTGGTGCAAAAGCTGAACGGTTAGGGCAGGCCCGCCTTCAGTTTGGGACTACGAACACGTCCAGACCGCCGTGGGAGCGGACCCGGGACAGGCCGAGGCTTTCCATGAAGGCGTAATAGCCGGCGGGGTCCAGGTGCGCCAGGTGCAGCGGCAGGAGCTCCCCGGCAGTCCTCCCCTGTTCGAAGTCCACCGCGATCGCCAGCTTCCCCCCCGGCCGGACGTGCCCGGCCATGTGCCGCAGGGCGCCGAGCGGGTCCACCAGGTGCTCGACCACGTAGATCGATACCACCATATCGTAGCGCTCCAGCAGGGGCCGTGCCCCTTTTACCGCCAGAAACCGGGCCGGCAGGCCGCGCCGGGCGAACCGGTGACGGGCGAACTCCAGGAGAGGCCCCGGCAGGTCCACGTGGGTCACCTGGGCTCCGGCCCGGGCCAGCGGGAGGGAAAAGATCCCCACCCCGGCGCCGTAATCCGCGACCAGCGCGCCGGGTTCGCATTCGGCCAGCACTGCTTCCATCAGCTCGTCCCGGTCGCCGTTGTATTCGGTCTTCATCAGCTCGTAGACGTAGAAATCGTTTTCCGAATAGTAGCGGCGCACCTGGCCGTCGGAGTGCGGGTCCTTCTCCTGCCAGAGCCTCACCGCCTCGATCCCGGCCAGCTCGCAGCGCCTTTCGACCACCTCCGGCTCCTCTCCGGTGAACTCGTAGATTTCCCCGATCGCCGCCTGCTTGCGTTCGAGGTAGGGCCGGACCACTTTATTCCTCTTGAGGGCGAAGAAATCGGCGTCCACCGGCAGGGCGGTCCCGTCCCGGTAGCAGATCAGGGTGAAGCGGGCGCCGGCGGATTCGGCGATCTGGTCGACGTGGTGGTAACCGGGGGAAAGACGGCGGTCGGTGGCGTAGGGGACCAGGGTCAGGTCGAAATTCAGCCGGGCCAGGCCGGCGGTGTCCACCTTTTCCGGCCGGAAAAAGCCGTCGTCCGGGTAGTAGATAGGCCGGCAGCCTTCGATGTTCCGGCCGCGGTGGCAGAGCAGCCAGTGGCAGCAGGCCGGCCACCGGCGCCTGATTTCGGCCAGGCAGCCGCGCAGCAGGGCTTCGGGTGCGCTGCGGATCGACAGGATGCGCTCTATCCCGTCCGGCAGGCTTTCGAGCACTTCCGGCAAGGGCCTGACACTGGCGACATCTATTTTATCGAGCAGTTGGAACTGCATTCGAGCTGAACCTTTATTTTGGGGCGGGGGGCGCCTTAACCTACTCATCGGCAGATTCCGGTCGTTCTGTAGCCCGGAATGCGCCGGCCGCGGCTGGAAAGGGCGGCGTAGAGAAAAATATGAAACTTGACGGGAGAAAAAAAGTTAAATATACTGAAAAAAGGATAAAAGGATATTAATGTCATGTTATCACAAACCGGACAATACGCTCTCCGCGCAATGGATTACCTCGCCGCCTGCCGTGATGACGGCCGGTTCCATCTGGTGCGGGACATCAGCGCCAGGCTGGGCGTGCCCCAGCAATACCTTTCCAAGGTGCTGCACGTGCTGGCCCGCCGGGGACTGCTCGAATCCCAGCGGGGCCGGCAGGGAGGCTTCCGGCTGGGCCGGAAAGCTGAGGAGATAACCCTGTTCGAAATCCTCGATCCGCTGGAAGACCTGGGCCGTTACAAGAACTGCATCCTGGGCAAGGACCAGTGCGACCGGCAAAACCTCTGCACGATGCACGGCATGTGGGCGGAAATCCGGGACAGGTACCTTGATTTTCTGAAAAAAACCACCCTCTTTGAACTGGCTGAAAAGTGACCGGCCGCAGTCCGGCCTGGAAAAGGAGGGCTTTCGAGGATAAAACGATATTATCATCAGATTATAAGAATACCACGTTTCGCTCTGTTTCACTCATCAATCAGTCTGTTTCAGTTTCCGGAGAAAGGAGGTTTGAATGTCTCTGTCAAAACTGAGGATCGCGGCACTGGTTTCTTTCGTGGTTGCCTTGGTAACTCTGATCGTGGGTGGCTTTTTCGCCCGCGGCAGCCTGTCGCCTTACCCTGGGGAGGTGGCCGACCAGTCCGGGCAGGTGTTGTTTACCAAGGCCGACATCCTGGAGGGCCAGGACGTATATCAGCGTTACGGCCTGATGGACCACGGCAGCGTGTGGGGCCACGGCTCGCAGCGCGGCGCAGAATTCAGCGCGGCCAGCCTGCACCTGATGGGCCTGGTCGTAGCCGACCAGACGGCCCGCAGCCAATACGGCCAGCCTTACGCCCAGCTCGGCGAGGAGCAGAAGGCCCTGGTGGACGTCCGCGTCAAGCGCGAGATCAAGGCCAACCGCTACGACTCCTCCCGGGACAGGCTCACCCTCACCCCGGCCCAGGTCGCGGCGCTGGCCGCGGTGGTCGACCACTGGGACAGGACCTTCGCCGCCGGCGACCCCGAGTACGGTTTCCTGCCCAACACGGTCAAGACCGGGAGCGAGCGCACGCAGGTGGGCCGCTTCTTCTTCTGGACGGCCTGGGTGGCCGGCACCA
>JAZDIG010000625.1:0-4267 GCA_043805105.1 Candidatus Glassiibacteriota bacterium
CGTGATTGCGCCGGTGGAAATCCCGGTGGGCGTGATTACCGCCCTCTTGGGCGGGCCGTTTTTCCTCTGGCTCCTGATGGCCGGCTCCTCGGGCCGCGACGTCTGGTGAGGCTTTGGGTTATCCGTGGTTCTGAATCACGGCTTACACGGATACAAGTTGGATGACACAGATCCGCCCAGCCCCGCCGAAGATTACACAGTGTCCGGGTACAGCCCGGACAGACGGCCTGCGGCCGCCCTTGAATTTCAGGATTAAGCAGATTATCTAATGCAGAGGCCCGGCTCAAGTGGCAATTGCTCGACCGTAAGGGGCTGTCCCGGAAGCCTGCGGCCCGGAGACACGGCCCTCGTGTTTTCGTGTTTAACGGCCTGGCCCGATAACGCGCTTAAGCCATGAAAATCCTTCTGGTAAATACCAACCGCTACACGAGTCCCCCGGTACCGCCGATCGGGCTGGAATACCTGGCCGCCGGCTTGGAGCGCGCCGGCCATGAATCCCGGCTGCTGGACCTCTGCTTCGAAGCCGACGCGGCGGGGGTCCTGGCCGCTGCGGTCGATGATTTCAAGCCGCAGGTTGCCGGGGTCACCATCCGCAACATCGATACCGCGCTCTGCCAGAACAACGTTTTTTTCCTCGATGAAATAGCGGAATTCGTGAGGCTGCTGGAATCGGCTGGCGTTCCGGTAATCGAGGGCGGAGCCGGATTCGGCTTCGCCTCTCGGGCGGTTCTCGATTACACGGGGGCGAGCTGGGGGGTGGAGGGGCCCGGGGAGGCGGCCCTGCCCCGGCTGCTCGAACGGCTCGAACAGGAGGAAGTCCCCCGCGGAGAAATTATCGACGGCTGGAGCTGTCCGCCCGACCCGGAGATGATTATCAGCGGCCGGGGCCGGATGGTGGACTACTCGAAGTACCTGCAGAACGGCGGAATCGCCGGGTTCGAGACCCAGAAGGGCTGCTTTGGGGAATGTACCTACTGCGCCGAACGCTGCCGAAGAGTGATTTTCCGGAAGACCGAAAGAGTGGTGGATGAAATTCGCGCGCTGGCTGTCCGGGGGGTCGCGGATTTCCATCTCTGCGATGCGGAGTTCAACCAGGAACTCTCGTTCTGCCATCGTTTTGCGGGCGACCTGGCCAATGAGGGGCTGGAAATCGGCTGGACGCTTTATCTGAAAGCGGTCCCGGCCGACCAGCGGCTTTTCGAGCTGCTGTCGGCCAGCGGCGCCTATCTGGTCACCCTTTCCCTGCCCAGCGGTCCCGATGGATTGAAACGCGCCGGCATGATGGCCGACGCGGCCCGGGAGAACGGCATCCGGCTGGCTGTGGATTACCTCTGCGGTTTCCCCGGCCAGAGCCCGGACCAGGTGCGCCGCGACCTCGACGAGCTGCGGACTGCGGAGCCGGACACCGTGGGACTCAACTGCTTTATCCGGCTGTATCCCGGCCTGCCCCTGACCCGGCAAATCCTGGCGGACGAAAGCCTGCGACCTGGCCTGACCGGCAGTCTGACCGACAACGGTAGTCTTCTCCGGCCGGTATTTTTCAGCTCGATCACGCTCGAACAGCTTTCGGATATAGTGGCAGGAGATCCGCTTTTCCGCATCGAGGGATTCGATCGGAAGACCAACTACGAGCGGGTGAAGTAACCTCCCTGCCTGTCGATAGTCGCCGCCTACCGTCTCTTCCCTTACGCGAAATTCTTCTCGAATCTGGACAGAACAGTTCCAGGCCGCATATAATTATGAAAACAGTATTTCATACCGTGGTCAACCTTTCAGGGAGGTCCAAGTGAGCTGGATCAGGCTGTCGTTCCTGGAAAAGCACCGCGATTGGGGCCTGTTGGTGATACGCCTGGGTGTGGGCCTGGCCTACATGGCGCACGGCTGGCCGATAATTTCCGGCGGAGTGGGGTTCTGGACCAAGCTCGGCGGAGCGATGGCTGTGATTGGCATCACCTTCGCTCCCGTGTTCTGGGGTTTCATGGCGGCGGTAAGCGAGTTTTTCGGCGGCCTGCTGGTGGCCCTGGGCCTTTTCACCCGGCCGGCTGCCGGCTTCATGGGATTCACGATGCTCATCGCGCTCTCCACGCACCTGTCCAGGGGGGATGCGTACGCTATTTATTCGCATCCGCTCAAGATGGTATTCGTCTTTATCGGGCTGGTGCTGCTGGGCGCCGGCAAGTACAGTTTCGACAACTGGTGCGAGCGCGGCAAACCGGAACCGCCGAAAGAATGAAGACCTCTAAGCCGGCATAAAAAGCCGCGTCATACTTTGTGCTCGATCGAGTAAACGCTCCCCTGGTTTCTTTGTGAGAGAAAAACATTGCAGGGGCGGTTCGCGAATCGCCCCTGCTTTTTTTGTGCCCCCGGTGTTTGAACTCGAGTGTCCGTCCGCGTTCGCGCCCCAGTCGAAAGGGGACAGATCGGGGGATACATTGGGGCACGGCCCTCATAATACAAGGTGAACCTGCCGTGCCCGTCTTTCTTTTCTATTCCACCAGACCTTTCAGCTTCTGCCGCGCCCGGCCGCAAGCGGTTAGGAAGTCCTCCAGCCATTCCGGGCCGGACCGTTCGACCGCGAAACCCTCGAGGGCGTCGATCATCATCAGGCCTTCCAGCACGCTCTTTTCCACCACCGCCGGCCGGCCGGCCACGCGGAAGTAGATTGGGCTGGTATGGGCGAACCTCAAGCGGCTGCCTTTGACCGTGAAGGGTCCGGGAGGGTCATCGTAGCGGGAGAGTTCGGCGTCCGGCAGCAGGGTGTCCGTGTCCGTGGCCCGGGCGCAAACCCAACTGCTGGCCTGGAGGTTCACCCTGACCTTCCCCTTGGCTTGCCTGGCTCCCGGCGGATGCTCGATCTTGCCGGCGACATCCCCGTTCACCACCAGCTCGACCGGGCCCAGCGGGCAGTCGCTGGCCGCTTCAATCTCGAATTCACATTCACCCGGGGCGGAGCCGGACAGGAGCCGGTCGCCGGGCTGCGACCCCCCTGGTCCGGTCAGGAAAAGCATGGGGCCGTTAGTGACGAAATTATTTCCCCGGCGCCAGGCTTCGAGCATCCCGGCCGGACCCTCAGCGGCCTGGGCGCGCACGTAGGCCCGGTTGTAACCCACCGGCGTCTGTTTCACACCGATGGCGCTGCCGGCGCCGGCGGCCAGCTCCAGACCGCAGTTCAGCAGCCGGTAGTAGGTTTCGAGGTTTAGCGCCAGCATTCCCTCGGGAGTATCCGGATAGACCGGGAAGCCCTCCACTTTCAGCAGGTTCGAATAGCGGCTCCTGGGCATGAAGCGGTCCAGGTGGAAGTTGTTGTTGCAGACGTTGACCACATCCACCAGGCCTTCGAGGGCATCAAGCAGCACCTCGGCGCTCCAGCCGCCCTGGTAGCAGACCAGCGCTCCATGCTCGCGGCAATAGCGGGTGGCGGGCAGGTTGGGCATGCGGGGGTCGTTGAGAAAGGGAAAGGGATTGGCCAGGCCCACGGCATAGAGCGCGCCCCACTGGTATTCCACTTCCACGTCGTAAATCGTGACCGGTACTTTAATGCCCGCGAATTCGATTTCCCGGACGTGGCCCTCGCCGTCCGGCACTCCGTACTGCGGCCGGTTCCACCACTGCAGTGAGGTGCCGTAATCGAGCGCCTCGGCGGCGCAGAAAGCGGCGCAGGCGGTGGCCTCCAGGTGCACGTGGTTTTCCGCGCAGACGTAGCCCCGGCCGCCGGTGTCGATCCAGCGCCTGAGCTTTTCGGTTAATTCGAGCCCCTGGGCGGGAAGGTCGATAAACCGCCGCACCCGCTCGTACTCCTTTCCCCGCTCCACTCGCAGCTCCACCCGGCCCGGCGGCAGTTCCACCCGCTGGCGGCCGGCCGAGACGAACCAGACGTCCGGGCCGATCGTGAGCAGGTGGGTGCCGGCCGGCACGCGGCAGACCCCATCGGCGGCCCGGACCAGCACCCGGGCCGGGACAGGCCTGCCGGTGGCTTCGTCTACGGTCTGCAGGGTGAGCCCGGCCGCAAAGCCCTCTCCAGCGGCGGCCGACACCAGACACAGCAGTACGGGAAGTACAAGTGGTTTCATTTTTCCGGCTCCTCTGAGGCTCAGCTTTCGGCGCGGTCGACAGCGGCATCACCGGCCAGAGGTTTTATCCGCAGAATACCCTGTTCGCGGATCGCGTATTCGGGAATCATTTCATGGTCATCCGGCTTGATCGTCTGGCTGTAGCCGTTACGGGCCGCGATCGTCTCGCCGATCAGCACCAGGCACGCCGCCAGCAG
>JAZDIG010000626.1:0-5033 GCA_043805105.1 Candidatus Glassiibacteriota bacterium
GGAGTGCAGAGCTGTTTGAGCTCCTGCTTTATCCGTTCCCGGTAAGCCGGATCGTGGAGGCAGTACTTGCGCACCAGCCCCATCTTGTCTTTTGTTTCCACATACTTCTTCTTCATTTCATCGTAGTATGTCCGGTCCGGCCCGCCGTCCGGGGATTCCTGTCCGCTGATCCTGGTCTGCGCCTGCACCATGTAGTTGGCGTGCCGGCAGTGATCGATCGGGTAGGATGAGAGCGTGGTCACGTACAGCCGCTGCAGCTGGCTGTCGATTGTCGGCCAGATACCGGGCATCGGGTTCGGGCCGAACAGATACATCACGATGTCGTAGTCATCCCAGAGCCTCTTCTGGCGCACGAAAATTTCGGCGGTCTTGCGGTCCTGGGCCAGGCCATTGGCCCTGACCTCGTAGTCTATCCGGGCCAGGTGGGTGAGTGCGCCGGAAGAGTTGAGGCTGAATGCCTGGCTGGAGTTGCCGGTGGGAGAAAGTTCGAAAGTGGCCTGGTCCAGCAGGCGGCCGTAATTGTCAAAAAGCCTCACCGTGACTGCGCAGGCGATTTTTTTCTTTACGGCCAGAGTGATCCTGCCGGTGATCGGGTCGCCGGCATTTACCATCTCCGTATCCGTTTCCACCGCCTGGATGATTACTCCCGGCTCTTCCTCGACCGTGACCGCGGCCCAGTCCAGCGAGCGGCCGTCATGGACCAGCCTGAGGTCCGCAAAATGCCTGCCCCCGGCCAGCGGCCCGGGCAGCTCGACCGTTACGTCCTTTTTCCCGGCCGGCAACGGCGTATCGATCTCTTTTTCAGTCTGGCCGAAACTGTCGCTCAGCCTGCCCGCCAGCCTGCTGTTCGCCGGCGCCCCGGTCAGATAGACTTTCAGCCCCTTTGCAGTCCTTTCCATCCGCTCGATTGCCGCTTCCGGCTCTCTTCCCGCCGCCCAGACTACGGTTCTGGCCACCAGAGACCACATGTACTCGTGGTAGGGATAATTCAGCCCGGTATCCCAGAGGTCAGGCACCTCCGGTATCATGCCGCGCTGGTTGTAGGCGAAAGCGGCCACCCTGCCCTTGCCCATCGATTTCACCGCCAGGACGGGATTGCCCTTTTCGGTTTCGATCAGGACCTGCCCCGAGGGCTTCGCGGCCAGCACGGTGAGATGTCCCTGGGGGAAAGCCTCCAGCGGTACTCCCCGGGTGATATAGTGAGCGCCGGTCGCCCGCCAGGCCCCTTGTCCACATTCGAAGAATCGAGCTCCACCGGGTCTTCCGGCCAGATATTGGCGAACTCCTTAATCATGGTGAGCGGGGAAATCTCCCAAAGGTCTTTCCCCTGGTCCGAACGGGTCAGCGGGTAAAAGATTATCAACCCGGCCCCCTCCTCGACCCGCTTGCGGATAGTTTCCCGGATCACCGGCGGGTATTCTTCCCAGGGCCTGAGCGCAGGCCAGAGGATTACATCGTATTTCGGCCCGTTAAGCAGGTCATCGGCGATATAGGTCTGAGCCAGCGTGTAGCCCTGGCGCGGTCCGCGGCGCTGAGAGTAGAAATCGCCGAAACCGTACATGTTGGTGCCGCCCCGGATTCCGATAGTGGTGGCCCGGTAGTTCAGCTCGAGCCGTTCCGCCAGCTCGATTATCCCGCGGCCGTCTATCACTCCGCTCAGCGAAAATACGCTGATCGGTCCGCCCTGCAGGGGACGCCCCCAGCTCACGTGCGGAGTCTCGATCTTCATCGTGTAATCGAAATCCCAGCGGCCGCGCTCCTCCAGTATCGGGTGGAACCGGTCGAGGGTGAAATAATCCATGTAGAATTTTCCCGGTCCGCCGGTCACGAGCTCCACGGAGCTCATTCTCCCGAGGTCCAGGTGTATCGCCCGCTCGAGCCTCACCTGGATGTGGTTTGCGCCCGTTCTCACGGGGAAAGTCTTATTATATTTGTTTCCTTCTTCATCATTCAGGACCACTTCGATCTCGCCAGGCCGGTCGCTCCAGACAAAGAATAGAAAGGCCTCGCTCCTGCGCCAGTCTGTAGGAATTTTTTTCAGGGTAATAGTTCCGCCGTCGGCGGGGCAGCTCACTTCCAGGGAATTATCCCCCCAGGTGGGGAAACTCGAGCTCTGCCGCAAAAGAACGCCATCGCTCGCTTTAACTCCCTCCACTTCGGCCTGATTCTCAAACGAAGCGAAGACATCCATCCTCTGGGCCGCGGCCCGGCTGCTCGCCAGGAAAATAAGACCGCTGACCAGGATAATAAGCCCTTTCTCTTTTGCGGACATTTTTACACTCGCGGTTGAATTTGCAGGTAAGAAAAAAGTAGTGATTCGGACAGTTCTCGAAGTTCCGATAATCGATAAGCCGAAATCCAGACCGGTATGTCAGTTATCCATGCAGGTACTTGAAAGTAAGGCCGCTCCGCATTCCATAAACCTGAGGTACATCTTAAAACGTGTTGGGGAAACCTCCTTATATCGTAAAAAGGAAACCATAAAAAGAAGATGCGGCATGAAACTGTGTAATTATTTACAGTATAAAGTGTTACAGTAAGAGCAATCCACCGGACGCCCCATTAATTTATATTCCTTAATCTTTCAGGTGGGAATAATTCAGCCCGCTTTTAAGCCGGTGTCCGTTTCTGCAGGTCGATCCCAGCCTCTTCCATCATAGCCAGAATATTTTCCAGAGGTACGTCGTCCTGGAGCGTAATTCCCGGTTCCAGAATGTAGCCGCCGCCTTTTCCCATGAGATCTTTGAGCGTCCTTGTCTCTTCCCGGACCTCGCCGGGCGTTCGTCGAGGCAAAAGGTCCTGAGTGCGAATCCCTCCGCAAAAAGTAAGATGGCTGCCATATTCGCTTTTCAGCCTGTAAATGTCCATCGCTTCGGGCTGGATGGGGTGCAGGATATCCAGGCCGAGATCTATGAAGTCGCCCACAATCGACTCCACGTTGCCGCAACTGTGGTGAAAAGTTACCCGGTTGCGCCTTTTGGCCAGGGTAAATATTTCAGCCAGCCGGGGTTTTATCAGTTTCCTCCAGAGCTCAGGCGGTATTATCAACGATTGCTGCGTGCCGTAATCGTCGCTCAGGGCGATCCCATCGAATTCGAAGTTTTCAAAAAGGATCTCCATGGTCCCCAGGATATAATCCGTCAGCCCTCTCAGCAGCTCTTCGACAAACCGGGGATGCCAGACCACATCGGCGAGAAGGTCCTCCATGCCCCGCATGAAAGTCGCCCGCTCCCATAAGTCACCGACCCAGATCACGGTAAAATGCTCCTCATTATCTTTGCACCAGCCGCCCAATTCGCTGAAACGGTAGCCGGCCCCCGGGTCCGGGAATTCATAGCCGGAGAGAGACGGTTCCCTGAGAACCGGGCCTGTCGGACTTCCGCGGTCCAGCCTGTTCGTCGACCAGATTACGCCGAACTCATCCCTGATCGTATCTCCATGTCTGGCCGGATCGGCATACAAAGGCTTGATCGAAACCGGGGCGCTCATGCGGACAGGAAAATTCAGGGTCTCTTCGATCAAAGTCGTGCCAAAATATTCTTCTACTTTCTTACGGGCGGGAGGAGTGAAAGAGAAATTGAATGGAACGGGCGTTCCGCTTTGATGCGCCAGAGTCTTTCTGATCCATAACTTGTTGCTGGACATGGCTTGAAAAGCTCCGACCGGCTGAACAGTGGATATATACCTTGAGCGCCCGGGCCTTATCACTTAAGTTAGTTCAATTTCAGCCTGTCAGGCAAGGCAGCCGATTCAAGGATACAACCAGCGGAAGCGTGTTGAAAACAGGAAAAGTCGATGAAAAAGGCGGTCAAGGGCCGGCCTTCCGGCCGAATTATCGGCCCTTGCCGGCCGAAAAGCGATAAATTTCAGCCCGGAAGCCTTGAAAAAAGAAATTTCAACGCCCTTTTAGCGAGGAGAAATGTTCAGGTTCTCACTTAAACTAATACTCATTTGTACCCTTACCTGGTCGGTTTGTCCGGCCCAGACCAACAATGCCATCTTCGAGAAAATGGTGGGGGCCGAGGTGGTAATGGATACCGCCATCAATGTGCAATTCCTTCAGGGTAAGGCGGGTCAGCGGTTCGCGGTCGACTCTGACAAC
Organism: Candidatus Glassiibacteriota bacterium; assembly: GCA_043805105.1. Lineage (GTDB taxonomy): Bacteria > Gemmatimonadota > Glassbacteria > GWA2-58-10 > GWA2-58-10 > JAZDIG01. Next base: position 4,103 of record JAZDIG010000626.1, read on the forward strand.
GATGGCCGGATAGACGTGATTTACCTGATCGACAACGACGAAAAACATCGTGGGAAGCGCTCACCGCTGGTGGTCAAGATCGTAGACGAGGACGGGGACATGTATCTGACCGGCGAGGGGGACCTGGACAGCGACCTTTACGTGGCGGACTGGTACGGTGACGGTACAATAGACCGGGTCGTAGACTATTTCGACCGGGACGGGGACAATGATGTGGACGAGCAATATCTGTATCAGTGGATCTCGGAGGAATATCCGTATTTCGTCCCGAAGACTTACGGTGGCAAAGCCTATTGCGTGTCCTGGGCCGGCGATTGCGGGGATGACAACCGCTTGTGGTACCACACCAATTACGAATACGACCAGTGGCTGACCGAATGGCTGACCGATTTCAACGGCGATGAAATGTTCGTCTGCACGTTTTATTTCGATTTCGAGGCCCGGACCCTGACCCCTGCCTGCGAAACCGCTTTTTCGTTCTACGACTTCGACGGCGACTCGCTTTCCGAGGAAGCGGTCAGGTTCGAGGGGGCGAAGCTGGTTGCGGAAAACCTTCGCTACAGTATGGATATTGACAATGACACCCGTGGGGGCAACCGGCACGACTATGATTTTTCCATCACCAGCCTGGGACCGGTCACTTTACCTGATAGCAGCTGTACGAGGCTCGATATTCGCGGGATCAAAACGGACCCGGTCTTCAAGTGGTCCCAGATGCGCCAATTCGCCAAAATGCAGAAGTGGGGAAAAACCCTGCTGACCTGGGACGAAAATGACAACAACATCGATCCGCGGCCGGGCAGCCTGCATAACGAGCGCTGGGAAGGCGTACTCAACCACGGCAGCGAATCCATGCCCCAGGTAGGCGGACCGTCCTGCGGCCCCTACAACAAACGCAACGAAATAGACAGCGACAGGTCCGGTGAATTCA
>JAZDIG010000627.1:0-6268 GCA_043805105.1 Candidatus Glassiibacteriota bacterium
CTTTGCCGCGACCGGCGGCAAGATCAAGGTCGTGGCTTCCTATGCGGATTATGCGGCCATCGCCCGGGAGATCGGCGGGGAAAGGGTCGTCACCGATTACATGTCCTATGGCGACATGGACCCCCATTTCGTCCAGCCCAAACCCAGTCTGGTCAAGAAACTCTCCGATGCCGACCTGTGGGTCGAAACCGGCCTGGACCTCGAACTCTGGGCCACTACCCTGTTGGACAAGGCTCACAACAGTAAGATCATGGACGGCACTCCGGGCTACGTCTCGGTCTGTACCGGAATCGACCTGCTGGAAAAACCCACCACCGCTCTCAGCCGCACCGAGGGAGACATCCACATCTACGGCAACCCGCACATTCATACCGGCCCGCAGAACTGGGGGAAGATCGCCGAAAACATCCTGATCGGCCTCGTCCGGGTGGACCCGGCGGGCGAACAGTATTACCGGGAGAATTACGCCAAGTACAGCGACCGGGTCGACCGGGCGTTGTTCGGCGCTGAGCTGGTGCGCCTGATCGGCGGCAAGCTCCTGGAGGACATGCTGCGCTCGGGAACTTTCTTCCAGTTCCTGGAGAAGGATTACCAGGGCGCTCCGTTGGAGCACAAGCTGGGAGGCTGGCTGAAAGAAGCCCTGCCGCTGCGCGGCCTGAAAATCATCTCTTACCACAAGAGCTGGCCTTATTTCGTCAGTTGCTTCGGCCTCGAAGAAGTGGGGTACATCGAACCCAAGCCCGGTATCCCCCCCTCGGCCAGGCACGTCGGGGACATCATCGACCTGATCCAAAACCAGAAGATCAGGATCCTCACCGTGGCCACTTATTTCGAAAAAAACAACCCGCATCTGATCGAGCAAAGGACGGGAATCAAGGCGGTTTACCTGCCCCTGCACTGCGGCGGCAGTCCCGAGCTGCCGGATGAGTTCGCCCTGATGAGCTACTGGATTCAAAGCCTGTTGTCCGCGCTCGGACAGTGAAGAAAGGCGGTGCTGATGCTCCATATAATTGAATTTCTCCTCCCGCCGCTGGTAGCCAGCGTGATCCTGGTGGGTATTCACGGTTATTTCGGCCTGCACGTGCTGAGCCGCGGGGTGATTTTCGTCGATATCTCGATGGCGCAGATCGCGGCCCTGGGCACCCTGGTGGGGATGCTGGCCGGGGCCAATCCGCACGGCGGCCTGTCCTACGTGTTCTCCCTGGGATTCGTCCTGCTGGCGGCGGCCGTGTTCAGCCTGGTCGACCTCCAGGGCCGCCAGATACCCAAGGAGGCGATTATCGGGATCGTCTACGGCCTCTCCCTGGCCGTGGCCCTCATTATCGCCGACCGGGCCACCGGGGGGGTGGCCTACATCAAGGAATCGTTCTCCGGCGGCCTGTTGTGGGTAAGCTGGGGCAAGATTATCTCCTCGGCCGCGGTCTACAGCGCGGTGGGCCTGATTCATTACCGCTACCATGACAGGTTTTTCGCCCTTTCGGCCGGGGAAAATGGAGCGAAGATTCCAAATGCCGCCTTCTGGGATTTCTTCTTCTACGCCACTTTCGGCCTGGTGCTGGTCAATTCGGTCAGGATCGGGGGCGTCTTCGTGGTCTTCGCCCTGTTGGTGGTGCCGGCCTCGATCGCCGTGCTGTTCTATACGAGCTGGCGCGACCGGATCATTTTCGGCTGGATAGTCGGCGTGGCGGTGATCATTCTGAGCGTCGTTTTTTCCTATCGCTACGACCTGCCCAACGGGCCGATCATAGTCTGCCTGCTGGGGCATTACCTGGCCCGGGCCGCAGCCGGCCCATGGGTGGCCGGCCGGTTGCGCAAATCATTCGCCGCCGGGGAGAGGCAGGAGGGCACGGATGGCTGAGATGCTTTCTTTCATGGCCCTGCCGTTCGCCGCCTGTATCGTGCTGGTGGGCATTCACGGCTATTTCGGCCTGCACGTGCTCAGGCGGGGAATAATCTTTATCGACATCGCCATGGCTCAGGTGGCCGCGCTGGGCGCCCTGGCGGCCGTTGTTCTGGGCCGGACGCCCGAGGGATTGGCCGCACACTGGCTCGCCCTGGGCCTCACCGCCGTGGCCGCCGGCCTGTTTACCCTGACCAAGAGCTCGGGCCACAAAATTCCCCAGGAGGCGGTGATCGGGGTGGTTTACGCGGTGGCGATCAGCGGATCGCTGCTATTGGCGGTCAAGCTGGCCGGCGGCGGCGAACATCTGCATGAGACCCTCGATGGCTCCATCCTCTGGGTCGGCTGGGACGATTTGTTTCATTGCACCTGGGTCTACGCCCTGGTGGGGATTTTCCACTGGATCTTCAGGAAAAAATTCATCCCTCTCTCCTTCGATTACGCCGGGGCCAGGGCCGGAGGGATGAACGTGCGGCTCTGGGACTTCCTGTTCTATTTCTCCCTGGGTTGGGTCCTGGTACATTCGGTGGAGATCGGGGGGGTGTTGCTGGTTTTCGCCATCCTGGTGCTGCCGGCCAGCATCTCCTCGCTGATGGCTAAAAACCTCCGGGTGCGGATCGTGATCGCCTGGAGTGTGGGAGCAGCCAGCTGCGCCTTGGCCCTGTTCCTCTCCTGGAAGCTGGACCTGCCCAGCGGCCCGGCGGTGATCTGCGTGCTGGGAGCCGTGCTGCTGCTGGTCGGGCTGGCGCGCAAGCTTGCCGGAGCGCGGAATCCGGACCAGGTTACGGCTTCGCCGCCCGGGGAGTAGCGGCACCGGTCTCCTGAAATGGCTGCGCTGGCGCTACCGGAGGCCCCCGATCTTCAGGGCGATGTCCTCGGCGTATTCCGGGGAACTGACTGTGGCGATCCCGCCCGCGTGCTGAAGTCTCCGGCTTGCGGAGATTTTCCCGGTTTTCGTGTCGAGCCATTCGACTGAGTACGCCCCGGCCGGCAGGTCCAGCTCGAGGTCCGCCCGGCTGCCGCCGTTGACATACAGCGCATACTGCCTGCCCCGCTCGGCCAGGGCCCGGACCGTCGCCTCCCGCGGGACGCCCCCCTTGATCACGGCCTTGTCGGGGGTCATGCGGATGAAGTCGAAACCGTGGATAAAATCCTTGAGGATGCCCAGCTGGCGGCGCAGCGCCGGGCTGCCGCCCCCCGGCGATTTGTAATCCAGGAACGTTCCGTCGGGGTGCTGGCAGGTGAATGAATAATCCAGATTATTGTACAGGCCCCCGCCGGCGATGATGAAATCCCAGCCCTCGGTGCGGTAGGTCACGTCCCGGCTGCCGCGGAAACCGGTTTCGTTCTCGCCGATTACCTTGCCCAGGCCGTAGTTCATCTCGACCACGTCCGGCGGGACGCAGTAGTGGAAGTTGAAGATGGAAACCCCCGGATGCGGCTTTTCGACTTTCAGCCGGCCATTGGCGATGTTCAGCGAAATCAGGTGCCTGCGCGGGAACGTTTTCTCTGTGTCCACGATCAGGTCCGCGATACGGTGCTGCCACTCCAGGGTCACTCCGCCGAAGTATGGCTCGTTGCACACCTCGTAGTACAGGTTGTCGAAATCCCGCAGCTCCCGGACGATTTTACGGACCACCGCCTCCTGGACTGCCAGCAGGTCCCCGTGTTTCAGCGTGTAGACCTCATTGCCCGGGACTCGGCCGACGCCGTTGACATTGTTGCCGGAGTTCAGCGGGTTGGCGGCCCAGAGAGTATCGTTGTAGAATGGGCAGAACAGATTCAGCTCCACCACGATACCCCTCTTGGAAGCCTGGGCCAGGAAGTCCTTCAGGCGCTCGAAATAGCTGTCGTCCCACTTGGTGAGGTCGAACTTGTTCCCGCCATCGATGTAGCCGGATGTGTCGCTGCGGGCCCAGGGGCAGAGGTAACGCCCGGATTGCGGGGCCAGTGTATTTTCCGTGATCCCGAATGAACCGGGGACTTCGCGGTAAGTACCCGCCCAGGTGCGCGTGAGGTTCAGGCCGTGAGCCTGCAGCTCGTCCAGATAACGGACGTAGTCGAAATCCAGGTTGAGGACCGCCCCGTAGTGTTCGCCGGAAGTGATCAGCACGGCCGGCTGGCCGCGGAAAAGAAAGTAGTGCGGATTATCCGGGTGCAGAGAAATCGGCTCAAATGTTTCAGCGCCGGAAGCCGGTGGCACGCTGCACAGAAACAGGATGAATGCCAGAGCGGCAGGGTTTATGGCATTCATGGCTCCTTTCTCCCCGTAGCCCGTAACCCTAGTCCAATGACCAATCTAATTGCTATCTTCGCTGCCTGTCTGAGAATTCTAGACCGTCCGACGAAATGAGCCAATAACGGACCGCACCTATAGTAGGAGCTTACAAGCACCCTTCCACCCACTAAGTTAATCAGCCACTTGTCTCTAATCTCTCTTAAGATTTGCACTTCATAAGAATCTGGTGAGAATACCACGGAGGCCACAAAGCACCAAGGTACTGATGCATCGTACTCCCCGTTGGCCAATTTCTCTTTGTCCAAGGGCAGTCCGCAAATAGGGCAAGCGGACTTCTTCGTTCCTTTCCCATACTCATTGAAGTATTCCGCGGAGCAGAACTCAAAAATCAGGCCCTCACCCGATAGAATGTGCTCAGCCAAATCTATTTCAGTGAATTCCTTTAGACAATGTATGCACTTAAACTTTTTTGAGTTACCGCCTTCTTTGGGAACGCTTTTCTTCGCGTTTTGAGACCATAAACTTCTTACATGCATAAATGCTATTCCACCATAAATGTCGTCGCTTTCTATGGGTAACCAAAGCTGAGCAAATCGGACGGCTTTAGCAGAATTCGGAGCAAGGGGGTTACTCATCACTGCTCTGAGTCGGTCTCGACGCGCCTTCAGGAAAAGCATAAAAACCATATGTCGAAGCTTCTGATTTTGGTACTGTTCATCTTCGATTGCCTTCTTAGCTTGTTCATCATTATAGAATAATTTTATTTCATCATCTAAGGTGAGCCCTGTCTGGGGAGCGTGGTCGACAATCTGGCATGCCTGCGTCACCACTTTCTCCAGTGCTTCATTAAAGCCAAACTGATATTCTATGCTGAGGGATTGGTCCTTCAGGCAAGACACAATCTCGCTTTTTTTACAGGACAGACTTATTATAGACCAATCCTCACCCTCATTTGATATACCAGCCTCAGCCTCATTTAGCGATATATTGTCGGGACTGTTTTTAAAGTTATAATCCAATAGGAGATTAGCTCGATTTGTCCACTCATGGAGTTCCCAAGCCAAGTCATCGAGGTCTCTTGTCCTCATATTACCTCCCTTAGATAATACCTGATTCATCCATTAAGATTACAGGCCGAATCGCTCCTCGAAATGTCCTTACGATTTAATTCAATTTGGAAGCAGGGGTGCAGAATATTCTTGGGCATTCGCCTATCAGAGCCACTCGTTACCGCACCCATCAGTCACCCAAACTTCTGGAGAGCCAGATTGGCCTACTTGGTGTCTTATTATCTACTGCTAAAAAACCGGCCGAATTTGAGAATAATGCAGCCGGTAAGTTATTTCCGTTGAAAAAATAGTCGCAGATTGAGAGTGGGCGACAAACTTGAAATCCCGAACCACTCCGGCGGATAAAAAATACCAATGTGGAAACCTGCAATCAATTTGAAATTTTTTTCAAGTCATTTTACTTTTTTCCCGATTGTCATATTAATAAACATGATTTCATCATATACGTTCTCTTGCATATTTCTACGTAACCTCTTGAGCTTCTCTTGTTAGGTTGATTCTTTATTCCCTTTAAGTTTAAGTAAATACAGATTTTACCGGGCAACAGTCTTTTGGAAAGTATTTAACTGTTGTTTATTTATTATTATCAGCAGCTTAATGCCTTTTTAATGTTACATAGTCAAACTGCTGCCACCAGCGCCAGGGCGTGCCCCGCCAGCTCGTATTGATTCTGGCTTTCCAGCGGCGGGGGCAGGTCCTGTAATCCAGCGTGGGGCAGGGCCTCCTCATCCGCGGAATCCACCATCCGGGCCCAGGCCTTCCCGGCCGGCGCCGGGGGCAGCACGAACTCTCGGCTTTCCCGGCCGGCATTGAACATCAGGTAAAAATCCCAGTCATCGTAGTGGTTGCGGCTTTCGACTCGGCTGCCGCTGATAAAGCAGGCCAGGCAGGGCCGGCTGAACTGCCAGCGGGTCGGCGGCCCGGAAGGCTCGAACCATTCGATATCGCGGCGGCCGTCGCGGTCGTGGTCTGAGCCGGTAAAGAAGACGTGGCGGCGGAACACGGCGTGCTCCTTGCGGAAAGCGATCAGCCGGCGGGTGAATTCCACCAGGTGCCGGT
>JAZDIG010000628.1:0-4493 GCA_043805105.1 Candidatus Glassiibacteriota bacterium
TGGCCCTAATGAAAAGTTAACCTGGCGGGGAACCAGACATCCGGGGAAGATCGCAATTCCGCTCCGGTTCAGCGTTCCTCTGCCGGGGGCAGAAAGATTAGACCCATCCGAGCCGATACCAGTAAAGGCCAGCCTCATTCGACTCGTAGTCCTTTTCGCTTCCTCATTTTTCCACCGGCAGTTGCAAGGTCATTTCGGGGAGGCAAACATGGGAGCGCCACTGTTGTCGCGGATCATTTCCGTGGCTTTAGTCCTTTTTCTGACCGTCAGCCCGAACCCGGCGGCCCGGGAGACAACCGGCGGCCGTCTGGCGGAAGGAACCAGCCTGCGGCTGACCGCGGACTCGATCGAACTGGTGCTTGCCGACGGATCGGTGCTGAGTGCGGCCAGGGATTCGCTCGATGGAGACATCCTGGAGATCCCGGCGGACAGTCCGCTCGATAAAAAGCGGCTGGAGGATGCATTCGCCAGGCTGAGCGCCAGCCTCGACTCCCGCACCGGGCTGCCAAAGGCGTTCTCTCTGGCCCAGAACTCGCCGAACCCATTCAACCCGGCCACCACGATCAGCTACGCCATCGCCACGGATGCCGGAAAGGTCGGGGTCATTCTGGAGGTGTTCGACATCCGGGGCAGGCTGGTCCGGACCCTGGTTAACGAAGAACATCAGCCCGGCCAGTACAGCTACTTCTGGCAGGGCACGGACGATTTCGGCAGACAGCTCGGCAGCGGCATCTATTTCTACCGGATGAGGGCTGGTAAATGGGTGGCGACAAGAAAAATGGTAATTCTGAAATAAATTTTCTGCAAAAGCCTTTCGAGCCACTTTTAGGCCACGAAGTTCGACCATCCAAACCGGGCTTCCCCGGAGCGCCCGGTGCGATGCGGGTCGGGCCGCTCCGGGCACCGCTTCTGGAATCCCGTCACCTCAGCCGATTCACTCACGGCAACCACGAGCCCCCCTTGCCGTGAAACAGGAAGCCCCGGCCAGGGAGCAGACCGGGGCTTTCGGCTTTTATCCAGCAATCGCACCATTCGTGATTCGCACCACACCCGGCCCAGCCCACCGGGCGAACACAAGGTTCGCCCCTGCGGCTGGCCCGGCCATTAGACCGTAGTGGCGGTTCGTGAACCGTTCCCGGCCGGGCCCCGGTCAATTTTCCGGATTTGGCGGGCTTGCCCGGCTCCCAAGGCCTGGAATACCACCCGCCAGGAGGTCATTCGAGAGTGACCGTGAACTCCCAGGGCGCCTTGAGATCGGTTTCGAACAGCAGCGACCCGCCCCGGCTGGTGACGCCCTCTTTCTCCACTCCCTCTGAGCTGACCCGGTAGCGCTTTTCCGCAGGTAATCCGGTCACCACGATACGGCGCTTTCCCGCCGGAGCGGTGAATTTGTAGGCGCCCTGCGCCCCGGCGTCCTCGCAGAAAAGGACCGCGGCTGCCGGAGTTACCGCTCCCAGCAGGGAATTTTCCTCGATCAGCGAGGCATCGGTGATGTAGGTCACGGGTTCGGCGGAAAACACTTCCAAGGCGTGCAGGAATCCGGTCTCCCGGCCCTGGTCTGCGGCGGAAACTTCCATCCGCCAGGCTCCCCCCTCGGCGTCTCCGCCTTTACTGGTGGCGTAGTTCACGCTGTCCACCAGGAACTCCTTACCGGGGCCGCCGATCTTTTCGAACACGGCCGGCTCGGGCAGCAGCGTGACGCTCATCAGCACCCCGCCGCTGTTGCGGCCGCCGCGGCGGTTGATCTTGACCACGTTGGCGAACCGCTCCGGCTCCTCGATCGAATGCAGAAGCCACACCTTGCGGAACGAGGGATCGCGGCTGGCGACGCGGTCGCGCACCACGATCGTCGCTTTCAGCAGCCCCTCCCCGCCGAATACGACCGCGAAGGTCCTTTCGACCAGTTGCGCCTTGCCGCCATAGCCGGCGGTGGCGTCTCCGGTCACGACCGCCCAGCCCTCGGACTCGCTCACGTCCGCGTTCACCACCCTGGCGATCCTGAACTTCGGCTCGGCGATACCCTCCAGGCCCACCGGGTTGGCCCCCTCGTCGGGGTAAAACTGGCCGCCGTCGGCCTGGACCGTCTTGCCGCGGTAGACTGTTTTTTCACCCGGCTCGCGCACGATCAGGGTGTTGTGCGCAATCGTGCGCTGAAAGTAATTGAGCCAGTGGTCGCTGTCGTAGCCGGACCCTTCGCCCTCGTAGATGCCGGAGTCGATTGCCAGCGCGCCCCGGCAGTAGAGCTGGAAAGAGAGCCGGTCGAGGTGGTCGTGGTTCTTGGCGAAAAGCGGCATCACCTTGAACAGGCCCACCAGGTCGTCCTCCCCCCAGCCGGTGCGCATCAGCAGGGTGCCCACCGGCCCGCCCAGCCAGCGGAAATGCGGCAGGTCAGCCAGGGCCTTGGGCTGACTGGAGCCATCCCGCCGGATCACGTCCTCGATCGCGGTCCAGGCCCGGCCGGTATCGCGCAGCCGCAGGTATTCGCCCAGAAGGTACGGATCCCCGTACTGGACTGCGCCGTAGAGCAGCATCTGCACCAGCCAGGGATGGGTCCAGACCTTTTTTTTCGGATCGTCCGGGGCCAGGCCCACCCAGCCGTTCTGGTTCATGTCGTCCAGCCAGTCGTCGCCGTTACGCAGAAGCTGGCCATCCGGCCGGCGGGTGTAGAGCCAGTAGTAGCCCACCTCGCGGTAAAACGGGAAGCGGCTGAAAAGGTCCACGCCGGTGGCCTTGAGCAGCAACATCAGGAGCCGGACGTCGCCGTTGACATGGGTGACGCCGTAGCTGTTGCCCTGGCTGGAGGCGCCGAAACGGTAGAACACGTTCTTGGCGGAAAGCTGGGTACGGGTCACTTCCAGGGCGCGCTCCCAGATCGAGGGGTCGAGATCGTGGAAGGCGATCCCGGCCGGGACGTGGGCATCCGCCAGGTGATTCACCAGATGGCCGGCGTGCGGAGTCTGGGCTTGCAGGGGCAACCCGCCGGCCTGCTCCAGTTGCCAGCGTACGCCCTCGAAGAGCTGCCGGCGCTGATCCTCGGTGAAACGGTCGTAACACCAGTCGTAGACTATCGATTCGGGCCAGACCCGGTAGGCGTTGCTCAGGTCGTCGCCCGTCTGGTCGCGCCTGGCGGCCAGGTCCAGCGCCGAGGAGATCGCCTGCCCGGCGAATCTTTCATCCCCGGTCACCTGCCAGCCGAACGCAGAGGCCAGCATGCGTTCAGTCGGCCGGTCGCTCTTGGAAAGGGCGAGGATCGCGTTCCATTCCGTTTTATGAGTGGTCCGGATCCTCTCCCGGACGGCCGGCAGATCTTCCGGCCGCAGGAAGAGGCGGGGCCGGTCCGGGTAAAGAGGGAATTCGCCCTCGACCGGCCGCAGGTCGGCCAGCCATTCGGGAGTCGGTTCGGCGGCCGGGCTTGTCTCCGGCTCGGCTTTCCGGCCCTTTCCGCAGGCGGTAAAGGCCGCAGACAATGCCAGCAGAACCAGTAGGATCGAAATAGTCAGTTTCATGGGTCAGTCGCTCCGCGTAAGATGGTTTATGGTTTCCCATTCACATTCTGATCCATAATGCTTTACTCCCGGTAAAACCGGCTTCTCCATCACCTGACCCATTCCGGTCCTGTTATCCCGCACAATGGCTCACAATCCAACCAGATGTTGACCGGAAGCGGGTTCGACAGATAAGTTAAAGCATAATCCTGCTCTCACGCAATAACAGCCGGCAGCTGGCTGACAGTTTACCCAAACTGGTTCAGGCAGGTATTCCGGAGTAAGTGGGGAGATACCAATGGACTATTATGCTGATGCCCAGCGGCGGGGCGGGCCGGCACGTTCATTGCATTAACTACCCGGCAGGACTACCCCGCGCGCCTCGGCGCTCCGCAATGAACGTGCCGGCCCGCCCCCTCCCGGGGTCGTTTACACCGAGTAGACTCTATGGATATCGAAACCCTGAACCTGGTGGGCACTCCCTGCCCGCTGAACTTCGTCACCATCAAGACCACCCTCGACCGGCTCGACCCCGGCACCCGGATCCGCGTGCGCCTGGACCCCGACCCGGTGGGCAGCGACGTGGCGGCCAGCCTGCGTGATAACGGCTACGATGTATTGTCTGTGAGCGTGGAAGCGGATGCTTACGTGGCCGTGGTTCGCCGGCGCCCCCTGGTCAGCGCCTCGGGTTCCGCCGGGTACCGCAGGCGAAGTGAGGGCGGCTGCACCAAGACCAGCCGGCGGAAAAATTTTCGGTAGGACCGTCAATAAATCAGGGATTGGAACGGCGGCCGGCGGCCGCCCGGTAGGCAGGGCAAATCCCCCTATATCTTGTGGCCAATGGAAAATTTTTCTTGTAGGGGCGAACCCCCATAAGCGCTAAGTTGTTTTAATATTCATAGGCCGGATTATTTATGATAATTCGCAAGTGCTTATAAATGATGAAGTTCTATCTCATCTCGATGATTAGGCGATTTACACACCCCGCCCGCTTCGCGGGCACCCCTC
>JAZDIG010000629.1:0-5918 GCA_043805105.1 Candidatus Glassiibacteriota bacterium
GCGGACGGCCGCGCCCTGGTAAGAGGCGAACTCCCACGGCCTGGCCTCGGCGTCCAGTCGCCGGCGGTCGAGGCGGAAGGCCAGCGAGGCCGCCTCGTCGATTTCGACCCGGGCCTGGCCCAGGTTGGTGAAAGTGGCCTGGGCCACTATCACCGCCGGGAACTTGTCGTAGAATGTCAGCTCCACGCTCGCGCCGATCCGCAGGGGCGCGTAGAGCATCTTGGTGTACTGTTCGGCCGCGGCCGGCAGGGTGATGCGCGTTCCGCGCCCCAGGCCGCCATCCTCCACCGGTTCAGCCTTCACCCGGTCCCAGTCTATCCGGAAATCGGTCACTGGCAGGTCGCCCGCCACCAGGTAAAAGGCCGGGATTCCGGAGGGGTCGGAAAGCACCGGGCTGACTGACTTGCCGCCTTTTTTGAGAGCCGGCTCCAGGTGGTAGCCGTCCCGGATCAGCACTGAAATCCGGTCGTTTTCCACGATCAAGCCGTCGCGGGTGCGGCTCTGGGAGACCTCGGCCGGTAAAGGCCGCAGCGGCGTGAAGACGGCGCACAGGATAACGAGCCGGGCGGAGGCGGTTCTGCGGTTCATTTCGGGTTCCCCGGGGTTCGGATTCGCTTCGAAAAACCGTGAGTGCATTCCAGCATACAGACACGGGCCGTTCCGGGCAAGAGTTTTGCGAGGGGGTTCAAGGTTTTGAGGACGAGGAAGCCAGACGAAGGCAGGAGGGAGGGCAACGGTAATTTCAACTGGCCGATTCGTTACTCGGCCGACCAGGCCTGGGGTGTAGACACCGACCTCTCCTATGAGAAGAAATCAACGCGCTGCTGGAAAAGACCAGGAGTACGGCCAGTGATGGCAAATACCTAGGCAACCTGAGCGGTTTGATAGAAGCACTAACTCACCAGGCAGCAACTGCTTCCGTTGAATAAACTCTCCCACCAGTCTTCCCGAATATTACAGAGAACAGGTGGGGATCAAGCCATCGAGACAGGTATCCTGCTTTAAAACCGACGACTGGAAAATTTACATTTAATTCCGTATATTTTTAGATAGTCCCGAGATATCGTGGAACATGCGAACGACTTGGTACAAACATCTGGGGCAAGTCGATATTCTTTTTCAGTTTCAAAAACAATCCGCAATAATCCGACATGAATCCGCAAGATATACTGACAAAAATTCGTCCGCTGATCCGGGAATCCATCCAGGAAATGACGGAAAATTTTCTTCGGCCCCACAAAGAATTTCTGTCCGGCTACCGGAATCTTCTGGAGAGCCTGGCCCGGGATTTTCAGGATAAATCTTCCGATAAACGGCAAGTAATGCTGCTCTGGAAGGAACTGTGCTTATACCTCGAAAAAGTAAGCTCGCTGATCGGTTCCACGACCCCCGTTCCCGTGGAATTCAAACCGGCCTCCCTGCTTGATAAATGGGAGGAAAAATTCACTGTAATCCTCAGCGAGTACCCGGAAAAATTAGAGCTCGAAATTCCGGAGGATTTCTGGAAACCTCTGGCTGAGGATTCCCCCTACATTCGACTGCGCAAACGGCTGCACACTGCCCGGAACAGTTTAGGCGGGTTCTGCAATCGTCTGATCGAGAAGCCGAGGGGCTGGTTTAAGCGGCCTCCCCTGAAAAAGACAGCTCCCTCCCGGGAATTCAATTTTCATAATTTACTCTCCTGCCATCTCGGCCTGCCGGTGGAGTTCCTTTTCCTCGATCAATTGCGGCTCGTGTGCCAAACGATTGCCGGCCACCTGTTCAAGTTGCACCAAGATACCGAGGGAATAGAGGATAGTTTTCTGGATTTGAAGAATCTTGAAAAATATTGCCGGGAAACGGGCGCAACTCTAATGGACGCTGATAAATATGATTTGCGGGAACATCTGGAGCTCGCCGGCAAAATATCCGACGAATTGAATGATTTTGCGGAAAAGTGCGCTTTTGTCTTTGAAGAGTCTTTCCGGGAAATCACCGCCGGATTTGAGAGCCGCCTTCGAGAAGCCGGGACTGTTGCCCTGCCTGACCGGCAATTCAGTTTTGCACGCATCCGGCGTGAAAGGTACAAGCTCGAGAAGCGGTTAAATAACGAGATTGAAACCTGGAAAGCGCATTTTATCGGGGAAAGGGAAGAGTGGCTCAAAGACCTGGAACTGTCAGCTTTTCAGTTCCGCACGGCATTCCTCTGCCTGGCGACAATCCGCCAGATCCGGATTAAAATCCATGAAAATATATATCCTCAGCTGAATGAGGCGCAGGCGATAATCGGCAAATCGATCAGGAAATTCGGAGCACTGGCTGCCGCGGATAAGACGGGAATATGTACGGCGATCCAGTCCGAGGACAGGGAGCTTCATCAGCAGCTGGGCCGGGAAAAACTGCCGCGGGTCATGGATGCGGTCATGCAGGCAAATCTCGAGCCGGTTTATCAGAGCTATTTGAACGGCGTGAAAAAGGCCGCCGAACAAGTGGCGGAAACGCATTTGATTTTTAAACTTCGCGACCTGGATAGTTTACCCCCGCGGTCCAGAACGGATAAAGTGCCGCTGAAAGCCTTGGTGCTCAGCGAAATATACCCCTTTCTGGCGGAAAGACACCGCGGGTACGCCGGCGAAATCCGGGAACTGATCCAACAGGTCCTGCGCAATGTCTCCGAGCTGGACCAGATCATAGAATTGAATCTTGCTGCGGCTCTTAATTTCATCACGGAAAACGAGGGAACCGAGGCGAGTAAGAAGGGCCGTCTCATGGTTATCGAGGGGCTCGGGCGTGCTGAATCGCATATCGAGGAAATGAAAGGTCTTATTCAGAAAGCTTTGGAGCTGGCCGGCTCCGGCTTGCAGAAGATGACCCTGGAGCTGGAGGGCAAAATCCAGGAGCTGTCGGACAGCGAGAAGGTACTGGAATTGAAAATCCGTCTGGCCCGGGCCAGGGCCCGCGAGGAGTTCCGTCAGTCGCGCCGGAAACTCTGGAACAATGCCAAATCCTCTTTGCGTTATATTCTTAGCGCCGGAGTAGGGGCCTGGCGGAAAATCCGCTCTGAGTATCTGCGGATCCGCAAAGTTACCGGGTTAAAACCCATTACCGGTACTCTGGATGAGCGTCTTTCCCAGTATCTCACCGAATCACAGGAGAAAATAGCCGGATTGCCCTATGTCTACCAGAGGTTGTTCCGTCTCGACCCCTTGACCGATAGCCGTTTCTTTGCCGGAAGGTTAGAGGAGCTTGAAAGCCTCAGCAAAGATTTTGAGCGCTGGAATAATGGAGCGAACATGTCTCTGGCCTTGACCGGCGAAAGGGGCAGCGGCAAGACAACCCTGCTGAACTTCGCGGAAGCGAGAATCTTTCAGGGGGTACCGGTGGTCAAGATCGTGCTGGAGCGTACGATTATCCGCGAGGATGAGCTGCTGGAAATCCTCCGGAACTCTTTCAACCAAGCCCGGGCCGGAAACCTGGATGAATTGGAAAGTATTCTGCTCGACAACCCGGTCCGGTGCATCTGCATCTTAGAGAACTTACATGAGCTGTTTCTGCGGACCGTGGATGGCTTCGCGGCTCTCGAGCGTTTTCTTCTGCTGGTTTCGAGGACACAGAAAAACATTTTCTGGATTGTCACTTCCGCCCTCTACGGCTGGCAGTATCTCGATAAAATATTGCAGGTCTCGAAATATTTTAACCGCGTCCTGCTGATGGGCACGCAGAGCCGTGAAGAGCTTTCCGGTATCATATTAAAAAGACACCGGGTCAGCGGCTACAATTTCGAGGTCGAAATCACCGAGGAATTCAAAAACTCCCGGAAGTACAGAAAGCTCGGCTCGGACAACGCACGCCGGGCTTACCTGGAGAATCAGTTATTCGAGCGGCTGGCTGCTCTGGCCGCTGGCAATATCCGCGTGGCCATGCTTTTCTGGCTCGCCTCGATCAAGGAAATCTCCAGGGAGAATCTGGTGCTGATCTCGAAAATAGAGTTCGACCACGCATTTCTTTACCAGCTCCCGGCCAAAGAGCTCTTTACTCTCGGCGCAATGATACAGCATGAAATTATGGACGCCCGTGAGCACGCCCTGATTTTCCATCAGGAGATTAGTGAAAGCCACCTTCTGCTGAACCGGATGTTCAACCGGGGATTCCTGCAAAAAAGCCCGGCCGGCTTTATGATCCACCCCTTTTTATACCGGCCGGTAGTCAAGGCTCTCAAATCCAAGAATATCCTCCACTAAGGGAGGGGCACTTTGCTCTGCCGTTTCACTTTCGCCGTTTTGATACTGCTCCTAGCACCGTCTTTCCCCGGCCGGCAATATCTCCCAGCGCAGATTACCGGGGCCGCCGCCGCCTTTCCGGCGGACAGCCTTGTTTCTCAAAGCGCTGGTTCAGAAAAGCTTGCGCCGGTCAAGGAGGCTCTGGAAGCGACCCGGCCAAGAATTCAGTGGGGTATTTCTTTCGGCAAGGTCGTCTGGGCGGCTTTAATATTTTTTATCGCGCTGATTTTAATCACATATATCAATCGATTCCTGGGGAGTATCGCCGAGCGCTGGACCAATCTGCGGCTCTTTATCAAGCGGCTGATCCCGATCCTGCGAATCCTGGGCTGGACCTTTGTCATCTACGTCATTATCGTGAATATATTCGCCCCGCCTGTCGAAACCCTGATCGCCGCCACCGCCTCGGCAGGGATCGCGATCGGTTTCGCCTCCCAGGATATCCTCAAAAACATATTCGGCGGGATCATGATCCTCTTTGACAGGCCGTTTCAGGTCGGCGACAAGATCCAGGTTGGCACACATTATGGGGAGGTCGTCCAGATCGGCCTGCGGACCGCACGGATTGTCACCGCCGATGATTCGATGGTCTCTATTCCGAACAGCGAGATTGTCAACCAGTCCGTTTCCAACTCCAATTCCGGAGAGTTCAACTGCCAGGTGGTCGCCGAGTTCTACCTGCCCCTGAATATTGATCTGATCCGTTTGAAAAAAATAGCCTACCTGGCCGCTGCAGTTTCGCAATACGCCTTTCTGAACAAGCCGGTTACGGTAATTATCAAAAATGAGATATACGAGGGACGCTCTCTGCTGAAAGTGCGGCTGAAAGCTTATGTCCTGGACCTGCGCTATGAATTCCAGTTCGCCAGCGAGATGACCGAAACCGTGATCTCCGAACTTTTGCGGCAAAAAATGGTCACCTCTGAGGACCTGGCTTTTGTTGGTGATAAATAGTGAGTTAGAGAGGCTTTGAAAAAAAGGCATTAACACTTGAGCTTGTCCCCATTCATGTACCAGTCATAATGTTGGCATCTGGGGTTGGGTTTGGCTCAGATGCCCGGTATTGCTGGGGAGGTCTGGTAGCACATAGAAAAAGTTGAATGATACCGATGGTAATCATAACTCCAACGGAACCCTGCGTAAAGACGAAAGCCCTAAGCCATTGTGGTTTAGGGCTTTCGCTATCTATGGCGGAGAGGCAGGGATTCGAATCCTGGAACGGCTTGCGGCAGTTACCGGTTTTCGAGACCGGCCTGAGAAAGCGGCTCCCTGGTATGAACAGAGGGAAAACGGTCTCTTTTTTCCTGCTCGGACCCGGAAAATCATTGATACTCCCGATGAGAACGAATAAGTTATCGCACATGCCGATAAAGGATCTCCTGATTCAGGCCAGTTCGGCTTAAGCCAGTAGCCAAAATTATAAAAGAAGGAAAATATACCACTTATCAAATTTGTATGGGGTGCAGTCCATGTCAAATCAAATGACGAATAGGTAATCTTAGGTAAGGAGTAGATTAAAATGAAGAGAATTATATTTTTAGTGCCCTTATTGTTAAGTTTCGTAGTACGCGCAGCGGCCGAGCCGCCGGCATATCCGGTTAAAGTAAGTGAAAATGGGAGGTACTTTGTAGACCAACAAGATAACCCGGTCTTCTGGTT
>JAZDIG010000630.1:0-8325 GCA_043805105.1 Candidatus Glassiibacteriota bacterium
GGCGACACCGATCGCCGAGGCGTTGCTGCGCGTGCCCAGGAGCTTGATTCTCAGCCAGTGGTTGGTGTTGTTGAAAAGAATGTTGCGGTAAAGCCTCGGCCGGCCGGCGCGGTCATTCAGGAGCAGGTCGAGCCGGCCATCGCCGTTGTAGTCCAGCCAGCCCGTTCCGCGCCACTCGCCGAAATCGAACAGCCCGGATTCGTAGGTAAAGTTGACGAACCCGCCAGAGCCGTTCCCGCGCAGAACAGCCACGATGTCCTTCTTGCCTGTCTCGCCGCGGGTCTTGACCAGGTCGGGCCAGCCATCGTTATCGTAATCGCCCCAGGCGGAGCCGAAGCCGCCGGGCTGGTTCGAGAGGCCGTCTGTACCGAGATTCACCACGGTGAACGTCCCATTGCCGTTGTTGTGGTACAGCCGGTCATCGGCCTGTTCCACCACGAAGAGGTCGGGCCGCCGGTCGTTGTCATAGTCAAACCAGGCCGCGCTCACGTTGGTGGTGCTGCCGGCCACCCCGGCCGAAGATGTCACATCCGTAAACTGATTGTTGCTGTTTTTGCGGTAGAGCTTGTTGGCCGCGCCGTAATAGACTACGTAGACATCCTGATCGCCGTCGCGGTCGTAATCGCTCCAGGCGCAGCCCACACCTCCGGTGCCGCCGGCCAGGCCGGCCCAGGAGGCGGTATCGGTGAAAGTGCTGTCGCCGTTGTTGTGATAGAGCCGGTCCGGACCATCGCTGTTGACCACGAACAGGTCGAGCCGTCCGTTATTGTCGTAATCGACCCAGGCTGCGGCCCAGCCCTGGCCCGTATCCCCAACCCGGGCAGTGGCGGTGACATTGGTAAAAGTGCCGTCGCCGTTATTTTTCAGCAGGCGGTTGGCGCCTTGGGCCACGATGTAGAGATCCGGATAGCGATCGTTGTTGTAATCCGCCCAGACACCGCCGGCCGTGGCGGCAGCTCCGCCGGTGCCGAGCTGGGTGGTGGTGATGGTGAACAGGCTGTCGCCCGCCACGCCGCGCAGCAGAACGTTTTGGTTGTCGCTGGTGGCGATGAAGATGTCGAGGCGGCCGTCGAGGTCGTAGTCGGTTACCGAGATCCCCTGGCCCTTGCCGACCGGAATGGTTTCCTTGACCGTCCGTCCGCTGAACTGGACCACCCCGAAAGTAACGGTCGAATCCGCGGTGGTGGTCGGCGCGCGCCGGTAGTTTTTCGCCAGGTCCACCGCCCGGATATAGTATTTCACCAGCGTGCCGACCGGCTTTGCCGGGATCTGACCGGTAAACAGGAAGCCGGTGGAATCCTTGCTGACATAGGCCATCGCCACACTGTCGCGGGAATCCAGCACGCCTTGCCGGTAATAGGCCCGCACCAGATAGACCGTGCGCAGGCTGTCGTCGTCTTTCGCCCTGACCGTCACACCGTAAGGGCTGGTGGTTTCGGCCGTGTCGGTCAGGGTGCTGACGCTGACGATAGTGGGCACTGAGTCATCCACGCTGAAAATGTAGAATGAATCCGGAGCGGCGCGGGGCTGGCGGGTCGTGTGTCCCGGCAAATCGACGGCGCTGACGTAGTACTGTAGCCTGGTGCCGGAAGTCTGCAGCGGGATGTTGCCGCTGTATTTATTGGAACCGATCGAAGTCATGGTGACCGGCGTATAGCTCTTTCCCCGGTCCTTGGAGTACCACAGCCGGGGAGTGAACGAATTGTTGTCCGTGGCGAAAGTGGTGATCGTGTAGGGTGCGGTGACCAGAGTAGTATCGGGGTAGATCGTTGTCGAATCGACCACGGGGAAGAGACTGTCGGTTTCGTACCAGGTGAAAACCCGGTTGACCGCCAGGTTGGTGGTATCGCGGCGCAGGCCGGCGGGCCAGAATACGGTCAGGCTGTCGATGGAGGTGGCGGTGCCCAGGCCGAAAAGCGCCGCCGGCTCGCTCTGGCTACCGGTGCCGCCGTCGACCCAGCGCAGGTAGGCCTTGCCGCCGGCCTTGACCCTCACTTTGGCTCCCAGGCCGAAACGGTTACTCACCACACCGTGCAGACGCAGCTTGAGGTAGCTGCCGCCCACCCGGCCATCGTAGTAAAGGTTCGCGCCGTTACGGCGGCCGAGATAGACATCCGGCACTCCCTGGTTGGCCGGGTCGGCCCAGGTAACCGAGGTGAAATAGCCGAAACGGTTCATGTCCTGCAGGGAGGCGACGTTGATGAAGGTACTGTCGCCCATGTTCTGAAACAGCTTACTGGCGCTGTCGCTGAACGTGACCATCAGGTCGAGCAATCCGTTCATGTCGAAATCCAGCCAGCTCGCGCTGCGGGCCGTGCCGCGGACCGAAAGTCCGGCTGAGGCGCCGAGGCGGGTGAAAGTACTGTTTCCGTTGTTGCTGTAAAGGACCTGCAGGCTGTCCTTGTTGGCCAGAAACAGGTCGAAATCGCCATCGTTGTCGTAATCGCCCCAGGCGGCCGCCGACCCGCTGCCGGTATGGCCCACTCCGGCGGTGGTCGTGACATCGGTGAAAGTGCTGTCCCCGTTGTTCTTGAACAGCTTGTTGGCGCTGTTTTCATTGACCAGGTAGAGGTCCGGCCGGCCATCGCCGTCGAAGTCGCACCAGGCTGCGGCCACTCCGTTGCCTGGGTCGGCCAGGCCGACGCTGTCGGCTATTTCGGTGAAAGTGCCGTTGTTGTTGTTACTGTAGAGCCGGTTGGCGCCGCCGTAGTTGACCACGTAGATTTCCGGGTCGCCATCGCGGTCGAAGTCCACCCAGGAAACCGATTGAGACATTCCGGTATCGCCGGTGCCGGTGGCGCTGGTGACATCGGTGAAGACATTGGCGGAATCGTTGCGGTAGAGCCGGTTGGCGCTGCCGCCGAACGGTCCCGAGCTGCCGACGTAGAGGTCGATGCGGCCGTCGTGGTTGTAATCGGCCCAGGCCGCACTGGTGGCATCGGTCACGCTCGCGCCGCTGAAGCCAGTTGCCTGGACGAACGAGGCGCCGCCGGAGGTGGCGCGATAGAGCCGACCCGCACTTCCCGCATTGGCCACGTAAACATCGGCCAGGCTGTCGTTGTTGAAATCGGCCCAGGCCAGGGCATTAGTCACGCCGCCGTCATCCAGCCCCACTGAATCGGCCGCCTCGACGTATGTCTCGGCGGCGCCCACATCAATGACCGTGATTATGAACGTGTCGGCCATGAACAAGAGCGAGGGATGTTCGATAACCCGGACTATTACGGTATCGATCCCGGACTGGCTGAAAGTGGGCATCCAGCTTATCACGCTGTCGGTGATTGTCATGCCCGCCGGGGCTTTGAACAGCGAGTAGGAGAGGGAATCGTGGTCGGCATCGGTGGCCCTGACGGTCAGCGTGACGAGCTGCCCCTCGAACATGGAAAAGTCCAGAAATGGATAGTTGATCTGCGGCAGGGCGGCAAAAAGCGTGGCAGCGGCTGCAAATAATGCAACGAGCAGCTGGAAAGCAGGTTTCCTCAGAGCAGCCCGCAACGAAAGGCGATATCGATGGAAATAGCGCATAACAGCTTGAATTTCAAAAGCTTAAATAAACAATACTCTGGTTCGCGCGCGCCCCAGGAAAGTGCGTACCCGTCCACTTGTGTAAGTCAGCAAAAACAGTGCCAGTCAAGGAGTTTCGGCGCTCCGCGGTCTCTGGCCGGATATTGCATTCCCCCCTTTAATTTACTATATACTACATTAATAATCGAATCCGCGCCCGCGACACTTTAAGTAAGTCTGCACCTGGAAAGAGGAGAATGGACAATGAAGACTCTGCGTCCGGCCGCCAGCCTGCTGACCGTTTTCGGACTCATCGTTGCACTCATCGCCCCCAGGCCGCTGGCCGCGCTCGAACGCGAAGTGGTCATTTCAGCCTGGCAGGGACCCTGCGTGGACGGCGATTTCGCCGCCAACCTCGCCACCGTGCGCAAGGTCGTGCAGGAAGCGCTCGAACGGGGCAGCGACTTTCTGGCGTTTCCTGAAACATACCTTTCCGGTTACGATACCCGGGAGAAGATGCTGGCCGGCGCGCGAAAGGTCGACGACCCGGAAGTTGCCTCGTTCATCGCCGAAAGCGCGAACCACGACATGGTGATAATGGTGGGACTGGCCCGCAAGGTGGGGGCAGACGTATTCAACACCATCCTGGTGATACAGCGCGGCAAGTTGTTGGGCACCTACGACAAAGTGATGCTCACCGGCGGCGACCGCGACCAGCTCAAATTCAAGCCCGGACAGGACGTACCGGTCTTCTTCGCCCACGGCGCTCATTTTGCGGTGGTGATCTGCCACGACACCTCTTTCCCGTTTCCGGGCCTGCTGGCAAAGCTCAGGGGGGCGGAAATCCTCTTCACTCCCCACTACAATTCGATAAACGCCCAGAATGTGGACGACCACCGCAAGGTGGTGCGCAACAGCCACGTGGGACTGGCCACCCTGCTGAAAATGATCGTGGTGCGGTCGAACGTGGTGGTGACCGACAAACCCGGTGAGCCGGGCTACGGTGACAGCTTCATCATGAGCCCCCAGGGTGAGATTCTGGCCGGGGCCAAGCTATTCCGCACCGAACTGGTCACGGCCAAGGTGGGGCCGGAGATGTTTAAATTGCCTTACGTCTGGGCCAACTTCGATGAGGTCCCGATGTGGCTGAAAAAGGCGGTGGCGGAGGAATTTACCAAGGTCAAGAATCCGTGACGGGCCATCCCTGCCCTGTTTTGCCTCGACGGCGGCGAGTGGTGTGTATATTATGACTACCCTGGTTGCAGTTATTGAATACTACGGCAGGTTGTTTCGATTTTCGAGTTACTCTTAAAGTGTACTTGTTAGTTGACATTTAGCGGATAAATTTTTATTTAAATACAGGCACTTAATCACGCCTGTCAACTTCGAGGTGGAGAATGTCGGTCGACTCCGGTCAACATATGCACTCTGGCCTTGAAAGTATTAATAAAAGGCGAGGAATCTCGACTTCTATCAGGGCAAACCTCGCCTTAATCATGGCTATCCTCTTAGGGTCATTGCTGCCATCCAAAGCCCTAGCCTGTTCGAGCTGCGGCTGCACGCTGAGTTCGGATTGGGAAACTCAGGGAATCTCGACCATGCCCGGATTTCGCCTTGATTTTCGCTACGACCACATCGACCAGAACCAGCTTCGGCAGGGCACAGGAACGGCTGGCTCATTCACTTTCCCCAATAATGGGGAAATCGAGCTGGGGACGTTAAACCGCTACTACACAATCAGCATGGATTATAGCCGCAGTCCGGCGTGGGGACTCAACGTGGTGGTCCCATATGTCGACCGTCCACACGAAACTGTTACCCCCGACAACACCGCAATTTCCTCGTCAGACACCCGGAGCTTCGGCGACGTGCGTGTCATCGGCCGCTACCAGGGTCTTTTTCCTGGTATGGATACAGGCATTATGTTCGGTCTCAAGGTGCCCAGCGGCTCGATCCATGACAATTTCAACAGCGGCCCGGATGCTGGAGATCAGCTTGACCGCAGCCTGCAATCCGGCACGGGCAGTACGGACTTCATCCTGGGTGTCTATCGCTTTGGGGAATTCAATTTGAACTGGGGCTGGTTCAGCCAGGCGCTGTTCCAGCAGGCGATTAGTACAAAAGAAAAATACCGGCCGGGCAAGTCGCTGAACGTTAACTTCGGGGTGCGCTATAACCTTAGCCGGATGGTAATACCGCTGCTGCAGATCAACGCGCAAGTCAGGGGCCGCGACAGCGGCGCGGAAGATTTTTCGGAAAATACCGGTGGGAAACTTATCTACCTCAGCCCGGGCGTTACAATTAACCTGGCTGGTTCCTGGAAGCTTTACTCCTTTGTCCAGGTGCCGTTATACCAGCAGGTTAACGAGTTGCAATTAGCGCCGAAGTGGAATTTTTCAATAGGGGTAAATCACCGCCTTTAAGCCGCTTTTCCAGTAGCATAGCGAACTTCTGCGGGGATTGAAAGCCGGAAGATGGATTTCAACTTTTCATCGAGGCAGTTCCGATCAGCAGCCGGTCGCGGGGACTGCTCCGGCGATACTCGAGGCCGCTGAAACCCGCTTCCTCCAGCCATTGCCTCACCTCGCCGGCGGTGTAACAGTTTCCGCTTTCGGTGCCGGTGAGCATGTTCACCGCGAACAGGCTGGCAAAGGCCGGTGCGATCCGGTCTTCATCCAGCAGGAAATCCTTGACCACGATCCTGCCGCCGGGGGCCGCGGCCTTCCGGCAACCGGCGAACAGCCGCCGGATTTCCGCTTCTCCCAGGCTGTGGATGATGTTCGAGACCAGCACGAGGTCGTAGCCCTCTCCCAGGGAGTCCTTCAGGTAGTCCCCGCCGATACATTCGATCCTGTCCTGCAGGCCGGCCTCGTTCACCTGCTCCCGGGTGATTTCCCCGATTACCGGCGGGAGATCGAACACTGAGGCAGTCAGCCGGGGATTGTGCCGGCAGAATTCGATTGCATAGGTGCCGGGACCGCCGCCCACGTCCAGGAGCCGGCGCGCGGAAGCGACGTCTATCTCGGCCGCCAGCCTTTGCGCGCCCAAGATTGCGCTGTTTTTCATACCGAGGATGAAATCCCGCCTCAGCCGGCTGTCCTTGGCCGTACGGACGCCTTGCGCCGGCCTGCCGGTGCGCAGCACTTCCGGAAGCTCGATCCAGCGCCGGTGTATGTTGGCGTTGTGGCGGATAATGTCTCCCTGATAGTACGGCCGGCCGCGCACCAGAAACGACTCCGCGATTTCGGAGTTGCCGAATTTCCCGTTCCCGGCCACCACCAGCTCCATTCCGGCCAGGGCGCGCAGGAAGATTTCCGTGGCGCGCCGGTCCAGGCCCAGCCGGTCGGCCACTTCAAGCGGCGACAATGGACCTTCCGCCAGCAGAGTGAACAGCTCCAGTTCGGCGGCGGCGGTCAGCACCACCGAGCCCATGAATCCACGCGCTATCGAGCTTATTTTCTCGATAGAGGCCAGAATTTCCCGCTTATCGTCAATCATCTGTTCCGTCCCAGTTCCGACTATTTTCCGGTGGCGAAAAACTCCCGAATCGTCCAGACGTAATCATGTCCCAGCTTTCTGAAGAATTCCGGCCGCGCCCGGACCGGTTCTCCCCCGGCAGTCCTGACCCAGCCCAGGCAGTGTTCGGGGGTGAAGCTCTTCACTCCGGTTTTCGCGGCGAATTCGCTGGCCGCCCAGGTGCAGGCCGATCCGCCCTTGCCATCGTCTTCCGACTTGCGCCAGACGTATTTCTTCGAAAAGAGGTCGTAAAACCGCTGTTGGCCGGCAACGACTGAATCGGGCAGCGAATCCGGGGCGGCGCGGATCAGCAGCAGATTATTGGCGATGGCTGTCAGGCAGTGGAAATCGAAGAAGAAGTCGAGCCGGCCGCCGCCGGAGACCCAGTCGCCGATCAGGCGCTTGACCGAGGCCACTTCCGGTTCGGGAAGCTCGCCGTCCCATTCGTTGAGCGCTTTGTTGTCCCAATTGCGGTTCAAGTCCACCGCGCCCATGTTGTAGCGGTAGCCGCCGCGCATCACCGCATCCGGATTGACCATCGGCACCATGTTGTACACCGTGCTTTTCAGCACGGCCCGGGCGCTGTCGCTGTTTTCCAGCAGCGCGGCCACGATACCCTCGCAGATGTTCTCGGCGGCCATCTCATAACCGTGCTGGTTGCCGGTGATCCAGACTGTCTTTTTATTCCTGTCGTCGGATTCCGGGTCGGTCACCTTGATATAATACAGCGGCCGTCCCTCCACGCTCAGCCCCACCGTGCTCCAGGTGAACTCCGGCCGGTTCTCCCAGATGTCGATAAACTGCTCCAGCCTGCCGATCTCGTACGGAGAAGCCCAGGCCAGGTAGATCGATTCGGCGGCCGGGGTGAATTTCGCAGTCAGGGTGGCGGTTTTTTCGTCGTAGGAGTAGGCTGCGTCTGTCAGCGGCTGCCAGTCCGGATTCTGGTAGTCGGTGTTAGCCATGAAAGTGTACTTGTCATCGAACGAATCGTCATCGGCGTATGGAGTCACCGCTGGCAGTTGCTGGTGATTGGGCCCGTACCCGATTATTTTGATACTCACCGGCCGCTTCCGGCAATTGTCTATCCGGAAATAGAACTGGCCGCCCCATTCCAGACGGAAGCAGAAATCATAGTCGCTGTGGATGAAGACCCCGGTCTTGCCGCCCTCGAAGTGGTCCGTGATCGAGATCCCCTCATCGGCCTCCGGCAGCACCTCGACGAAGCCGACCGCCAGGTCCCGCTCCCCGATATTATTTTCCACCATCAGCCGTACCGTATAGGCCCCGGTGTGGTTGAACACATGT
>JAZDIG010000631.1:0-5484 GCA_043805105.1 Candidatus Glassiibacteriota bacterium
CGGCGTGGACTACATCCATCCCATGCACCAGATCAACGCGGCGGTCACCGAGGGAGTGATGGTCAACCCGGTGATCGACGAGGCGATCGATTACGCGGTGACCAGGGACAGCTCGATCCACCTCATGGGCCTGGTTTCCAACAACCAGGAGCACAGCCACATCCTGCACCTCTACGCTATTTTGCGCCGGATAGTCCAGCGCGGCGCGCACAAGATCGTAATCCATTATTTTTCCGACGGCCGAGGCACTCCGCCGTTTTCCGCCCCACGCTTCCTCGAAGACCTCTATGCCACCGCCGAGGAGATTATCGGCGAGCGCCGGGTTTCGTTCAGGGTGGGCACAATCGGCGGACGCGACATCACTATGAACCGCAGCGCGGAATGCTGGTTCAAGACCGAGTCCACTTTCCGGGCGATAGTCGAAGGGCAGGGACCGCGGAAAGACAAGCCCGAGGATGCGCTCAAGGAGGCCTACGACAAGGGCCTCACCGACCAGTACGTCACTCCCACGGTGATCGGAGATTACCAGGGAGTGGAAAACCACGACGTGCTGATCCACTGGAACTTCCGCAAGGACCGCGGCGAGTTCCTGATGCGCATGCTGGTCGACCCGGTGATCGACCTTACCGACCGCCTGCGCGAATCCCCGGACGACACCTACAGCGGCCTGAAGCGCTTCGAGCGCTGGAAGGACAAGCCCGATCTGTACTACGACACCCTGCAGATCGCCGCCCTTGTGGAGTACTACCGCGGAATGCGCTGCCCGGTGGCTTTCCGCGAACCGGTACAGGACATCAGCCTGGGCAAGGTTCTCTCCAGCCATGGGTTCAGGCAGTGGCGGGTGAGCGGGATCGACAAGGCCAAGGCCCTCACCCTGCTTTCCGGAAATAAGGTCGGCCAGCCGCTCCCCGGCGAAACCCGGATTACGGTGCCCCTGCCTCCGGAGGTCAAGCGCTACATTAAGGAGTACGACCGGCACAAGGGCGAAACCGGCTACAAGTTCGAGCCATACCAGAAGTACCCGAAAATCGAAATCGAGGACCTGACCGACCAGGTGCTGCAGATAATCGCCGAGGGCGATGAAAAGACCGTGCTGCTCGTTAACCTCTGCAACCCGGACATGGTGGGCCACACCGGTGATGTCGGCGCGGGGATCCAGTGCATGATGGCGGTGGACCGGGCCCTGGAAAAAATCGTGACCGCAGTCCGCAGCAAGGGCGGCTTTACGATCGTCACCGCCGATCACGGCAACATCGAGGAGATGATGACCGAGGACGGCGAGCCGAACACCTTCCACACGGCCAACAAGGTGCCGCTCTTTATCGTGGGCCCGCCTGCCATGTCCCTGCGCAAGGATGGCACGCTCAGGGACGTAGCTCCCACCCTTTTGACCCTGTTGTTCGGCGGGGAGATCGAGGAAGTGAAGAAGGGGATGAAAGGCCGGCTGCTCTGGCAGAACGGTAAAGACTGAGAAATACCGGAGGTAGAAACCCCCGGCCCGCGGGCCGGGGGTTTTTTATTGGCCAGAGCCGGCCTGACTCTTAAATTCTTTCGCTGTCCGGCCACAAATGAAAAAGTGAAATATTTTTCATCCTTCGTTCAGTCGGGTTCGAAATTCATCACATGCGTCGGCGGGTTCTGGTATAAAAGCGGAGTTAAAATGAGAACACTTTGCGGTATCACCCTGGCGGTCCTGGTGGGTGTCAATTACGGCTTCGCGGATGATCTCGAAATCGCCCGCCGTAACGGTTCGCAGGCTAACGAAGCGCTGGTCAGAAGCCGCAAGGCTCTGGATGCCTGGTGGGCCCGCCGCGACCCCGTAACCGGGCTCCTGCCGCGCAGCGGCAAGGAACCGGCCTGGTACGTCCGCGACAGCGCCGCCGACCTGTTCCCTTTCCTGGCCCTGGCCGCCCGCTTCACCGACCGGCCGAGGTGGGAGGCGGGGGTATTCGAGCTGTTGCGGGATGAAGTCCTCTGGTCCACCAGGGTGGGAGCGCTGTCGGATGATGTGCCGGCCGGGGGCAAGGGTTTCGTGAACAAGGAACTCGACATGGACCGCCTCATTTACGGCTCCTGCGAATACGCCAAGGACGGCCTGCTGCCGCTCGTGGAGCTGACCGGCGAGCCGGCGTTTCTGGACCGGCTGATCGGGATCGCGGAGGCGATTATCAACCAGGCGCCCTATATCGGCAGGTTCGGCCGGCTGCCCAGCCGGGAGGCGGAAGTCAACGGCCAGTTCCTGCAGGTGCTCTCCAGGCTGGCTTGGCGCACCGCCGACCCCTGGTATGTCGACCAGGCGGTCAACATTGCCCGCTTCTACTTCGAGGAGGTCATCCCCAAAAGCGGAGGCCTGCCGGCCCACGAATGGGACCTGGGCCGAGGCGCTCCGGCGGTGAGCGAGTTCCATTTCAACGACCACGGCAATGAAATCGCCGGGGGCCTGGGCGAGCTGATGATCTGCCTGAAGGAGACCGGACGGCCTCAGTATGAAACCCTGGCCCCGAAGTATGCGGCCCTGGTGGACCGGCTGCTGGAGGTGGGGCTCAACGCCGATGGCGTCTGGATCACCAGCTGCCGGCTGGACGGCGAGCCTCTGGACACCCTGCACGCCCACTGCTGGGGCTATCTGTTCAATGCGGTCTATTCGGCCTGGCTGTTGACCGGGGACGAGCGTTACCTGGCGGCGGTCAAACGGGCCATGCAGGCGGTCACGGATAAGCCGGCCTACCTGGACGACCCGGCCGGCGGCGGGCGCGGCTGGGGTTCGGACGCCTATTCGGATGCCATCGAAAGCGCCATCGTCCTGCTCAACCGTCTGCCCGATCCCCGCACGGAACTGGCGGTGGATTCGGCGGTCGTCAGGATGCTCGGCCGCCAGCGCAGCGATGGCATCGTCGAGGACTGGTACGGGGACGGCAACTACGTGCGCACCGCCCTGATGTACGCGCTGATGAAATCGAAAGGCTGCTGGATCGAGGACTGGCGGCCGGACCTGGCCTTGGGCGCTGCGGGAAGCGGTGATGAGGGCCTGGTGCTGGCTGTCGAAAGCGAGTCCCCCTGGAGCGGCCGGCTGCACTTCGACTATCCCCGTCACCGCCTGCACTGGAACATGACAGTCAACTACCCGCGCCTCAACGAATGGCCTGAATGGTTCACCGTGGAGCCGAACCGGCTCTATGAAGTCCAGGTGGGAAAAATGAGGCAGGTCTATTCCGGGGCGGAAATGATCCGAGGAATCTTGCTGTCCACCGGAGCGCTGGACGTACTGGAGGTGAGAGTCACGCCGCTGGGAGAGCCGCCCTACGGGGACCACCGGTAACCGGCGGCATCAATACGCACTCCGATAAGTACTTACCAAACATCCAGATGAGTGTAGGGGCGCACCCACGTGTGCGCCCGGGCGGACACATGGGTCCGCCCCTACGGTCAGTTAATTTCTTTTGGGACAGCCCCTGCTTCTTAACTACTTTCAGCTAATCTGGAATTTCCAGATCAAAACGTTTCGATTTCAATCCCCGTAGGGCATCTTGGGGACCTTGCTGGCGAGCCGGGCGTACACCGCCAGGGACCCCCGGTGATGGGCCGAGTGGTCGGTCATGGCTGGGAAGATCGCCATGACCGGCAAACCACCCATGATCGGGCCGGCCGGCAGAGCTGCCGCTAACTCCTGGTCGCTTTTTTTGCTCACCGCTTTGATCGCTTTCTCCACCTCTGTGTCAAAGTGGGCCTTGGCATCCGCCAGGGATTTCACTTTTTTGGTCCGCGCGATATGGGCCTCGAAGTCCAGGTTGAACCCCGCCGGGCTGAATGCGCCCGAAATGAACCAGGCCACGGTATCGCCCGCGTGGTAAATGTGCTGGGCCACGGTGTACATCTCCGGCTTCGGGGCGAACCCCGCATCCTGTTGCGTGAAGCAGGAGATGGTGTTGTTGAAGAAATGCCGCATGGTTTTCAACTGTTCGACTGCCTGGTCGGCCAGCATGGGGGCCTCCGTGTGTAAGTGTTTTTCCAGGCGGAGGTACACTTTAGTCTAAGACGCTCTCCCGCCGCCGGGATGTAATCTCCAATAGAGGGAACAAAGATAATGCCGAACTGCCGGAGGTCAAGCAGGCTCTGGGAGCATGGCGGTGCAACCAGGATAACGACAAGCCTTTGATAATTTTTCGTTCTGACGTATATTTTAAAGGGTAATAAGAATCGATTCAAATATGCTGAGGAGGATAAATGATTCTGACGGCCATTATCGAAAGAGAGCCGGATGGCGGTTATTCCGCGGAGATTGCTGAATTGCCCGGATGTATCACGGAGGGGGATACCTTGGAAGAGCTGAAAGCCAATCTCAGGGAAGCCGCCGAGGGCTGGCTCGAAACCGCGAGGGAGCGAACCAGGCGCGAGGGCTGCGAAACCCTGGAAATAGCTTTATGAAACAAGTTACGGCCAGGGAATTTATCAGGATCACCCAGAAAAACGGCTGGCGTCTGGATCGGGTAAAGGGTTCCCACCATCATTTCGTCAAACAAGCGTCAAGACCATCCTCACCGTACCGGTTCATGGGAACAAGCTGCTGAAACCCGGTACGCTTTGGAAGCTGCTCAATCGCGCCGGATTGACTCCCGATAAAAATCTTTGCCGGATTTAATAATTTCTCATTCGGCTATTCTTATACTACTTTATCCCCATTTGTGTTAATCTCCCATACCCAAATAACCCCAGATCCAGCTTGCTCCGGCCCTCGGCGGCCATCTGCACCACCGCCTCGCCGATCGCTATGGAAAACTTGAAGCCGTGGCCGCTGCAGGCGCTCACCAGGATCACCTGGCTGGTCTGCGGGTGGAAATCTATGATGAAGTTCTCATCCGGGGTCGAGGTGTAGATACATGGTTCGGCGCAGAGGAATTCGGCGGACTCGAGGGCCGGGACCCAGGGCGCCACAGTGGCGAGAATCTGGCTGACTTCGCCCGCGGCAACATCGCGACTGAATTTTTCCAGGGTCGTGGCTGTGCCGCCGGTATGGAAGGCTATTTTGACTCCATCGCCCAGGTCCGGGAAGCCGTAAAAGATTTTTCCCGGCTCGAATTCGAACACGAACACTGGGCAGACCTCCCGGCGGAAAGTTTCCAGGCCGGCGCGGGGCCTGAACCAGAACTGCACCATCCGCTTATGAACCACCGGCAGCTGGATCCCGCCGGCCAGCTCGCCGATCCACGGCCCGGCGGCCAGCACCAGGGTCCGGGCGGTGTGCCTGCCGGATTCGGTAATGACCGCCACGCGATCGGCCTCGGCCCTCCAGCCGGTCACCCTCTCGCTCAGATGCAGCACCGCTCCCCGGCTGCGGGCCAGGGCGAGCTGGCTGTCCACGCAGGTTTCGGGGAAGAGGATGCCGGCGTTGCGTTCGAAGAGGCAGGCGGAATCGTCCGCGGGGTTGAAAGCCGGGAAGCGCGAGCGGACCTGGCCGGGCGTGAGCTTTTCATGGGGCAGGCTGTG
>JAZDIG010000632.1:0-3556 GCA_043805105.1 Candidatus Glassiibacteriota bacterium
GCCCCGCTGAAAAACATCCTGGCCATGTACGAAACCGCGTTCGAAAAGGGCGCATACTGAAAGTTGTGCGGCCGGGCCTGATCTTTGTAAATTACTCCATGCCCCACCATTCCCGTTGGACGATCGCTTACCCTCTGTCAACTTATCTCAGCGCGAGGTGGCCGAATGAATAGGATGCGCTCG
Organism: Candidatus Glassiibacteriota bacterium; assembly: GCA_043805105.1. GTDB lineage: Bacteria > Gemmatimonadota > Glassbacteria > GWA2-58-10 > GWA2-58-10 > JAZDIG01. Next base: position 184 of record JAZDIG010000632.1, read on the forward strand.
TTTCCGGCGGCGGTGTTCGCAGCCGCGCTTGCCGTTTCCCTCCTGATCTACCAGCATCTGGCCGGGCAGGCAAACAACCGGGCGCAGGCTGCGCCTGCGGACCTGCCGTTTTCGGCGACCGTGACCGCCGGCGGCTTCATCTTCGCCAGCGGCCAGATCGGCCTGGTGCCGGAAACCGGCAAGCTTGCCGGCGACGATATCGAAAGCCAGACCGCACAGGCGCTCGCCAACCTCGATACCAATCTCCGCCGGGCCGGTACCGATCTCTCCCGGGTGGTTAAGACCACGGTCTTCCTGGCCCGGATCAGTGATTACGACGCCATGAACGTGGTTTACAAACGGGCGATGGGCGCTAACCGGCCGGCCCGCTCGACCGTGGCAGTGGCGGGACTGGCCAGGGGAGCTTTGATCGAGATCGAGGCGATTGCGGTGGCCAAGGCTGGTCACTGATCAACGGGAGTTCAGTGGCTGAAAGGATGACAGACTATGATCAGCGTCATAATACCCGCGAAAAACGAGGAACCCACCATTGGAGCAATCGTTAAGATTGCCCATAGCAATCCCGACGTGAGTGAAGTTATTGTAGTCGACGATAAGTCGTTCGACAATACGGTCAAAGAGGCTAAAGCCGCCGGAGCCAGCGTCATCACCAGCACCAGTATCGGCAAAGGCACCTCCATGCGCGAAGGATTGCTTGTTTCATCACAGGAGATCATAGTCTATTTGGATGCGGATTTGAGTAAGTTGAATGCCGATGTAGTTCGAATCCTTACTGAAGCCATCATTAATAACCAAGCCGATTTTGTTAAGGCTAAATTCATTCGCCAGGCAGGCAGAATTACTGAACTGGTAGCCAAACCTTTACTTGGACTCTTGTTTCCGCCCCTTGCATCCATCGCTCAACCCCTGGGTGGAATCATCGCTGGACGCCGGGAGTACTTACAGAAGGTCACATTCGAGGAGGATTATGGTGTCGACATCGCCTTGCTTATAGACATGCACCTCCTGGGCGCCAGAATCATCGAAGTGGATATCGGCGAGCTTGAACACAAGATGAAACCCTGGCATCAACTGATTTTAATGTCCAAAGAGGTCTCGCGAGCGATTCTGAGGCGCGCCCAAAAAATTTCCCGCACCAATCTCGACAATCTCGAAACTATATCTATCATTCGCGACTACATGGACGATGCGATCCGCGACGAAGTGCGCCATCTCCGTAAAATGATCGTGTTCGACATGGACAACACTCTGATAAAAGGCCGGTTCATCGAAACAGCCGCGAAGAAGTTCGGCTTTCACAAGGATTTGATCGATATCGTGACAAAGAATCAGGATTCTTATCTGATTACGAAACTCATTGCACGCCTTCTGAAGGGTAAGAATATCGCTGAGCTTTTGTCGGTCATGGATTCGATTCCATTGGTCGAAGACGCAGGCGATGTCTTAGCGACGCTCCTGCAAAGAGGTTATGTTACCGGCATCATCACTGACAGCTATGACTTTATCGCCAACCACATTAAAAACAAGATCGGTGCTGATTTTGTAATGGCAAATGAGCTTGAGTTCTCACAAAGCGTTACGACTGGAGAGGTCCTCACCCCTTCCTATTTCTGTCATTCCAACTCAAGCCAATGCAATCACAACTTCTGCATGAGCAACGCCCTTCTGCATGCCACAAATGAACAGGGGATCGACCTGGGCAGCGTAATAGCGGTAGGTGACGACGAGAACGACATCTGCATGGTTCGTATCGCTGGCATCGGTGTCTCGATGTGTTCGAGCAACGAGGCGCTCAACGCCATAGCGGATTTCAGGATTAATGAATGGCGTTTGTCCCCCATTCTCGAGTTTGCGGACTGAAAAATAGCAAGCAAGGCACTGCACCTGTTGCCGTTGCCTGTTGCGGGCGAGCTTAGTCGATAAGTTCAAGCCAGGTGAATCGAAACTAATTTCGAGGAGATTTAATGAGCCAGTTGACAGATGCAGCCAAGCTGCGCCGGACTGTAGCTAAAGTTGTTCAGGAAACCCCGGTACTCGACATGCACACCCACCTCTACCCGCCTGCTTTCGGCCCGCTCTTACTCTGGGGCGTGGACGAGCTCCTCACCTACCACTACCTAACAGCGGAATTCTTCCGTTACAGCGACACCGCTCCGGAGGACTTTTTTGCACTAAGCAAGAAGGAACAGGCGGAGCGAATCTGGCAGGCCCTCTTTATCGACCACTCCCCTCTTTCCGAATCCAACCGGGGAGTTCTCACCGTGCTGAGTTCCCTGGGACTCGACGTCAATTCCCGGGACCTCGGCAAGCTGCGCCGCTACTTCGCCGGCCGGAAAGCAGCGGACTACGTGGACACGGTATTCGAGCTGGCCAACGTGGAAGCGGTGGTGATGACCAATGATCCATTCGATGACCTCGAACGGCCGGTCTGGGAATCAGGCGCCGGAGCCGGCGACCCGCGATTCAAGGCCGCCCTGCGGATCGATCCCCTCCTGAACGACTGGGACCGGGCCTGCCACCGGCTGGCGGGCTGGGGCTACCGTACGAGCCTGGAACTGACCGATGAAACCCTGACCGAAATCCGCCGCTTCCTCGCCGACTGGATCGGCCGGATGAAACCGCTCTACCTTGCAGTTTCACTTCCGCCGTCGTTCCGCTTTCCGGAGGCGGGCAAACGGGCCGCGATCCTCGAAAAGTGCATCGTGCCGGTCACGCGGCAGGCCGGTATCCCGTTCGCCATGATGATCGGCGTGAACAAGCTGGTCAACCCGCGGCTGGGCCTGGCCGGGGATGGCCTGGGCAAAGCCGATATGGGCACGGTGGAGGCGATTGCCCGCTCGTTTCCGGACAACCGCTTCCTGGTCACCTTCCTCAGCCGGGAAAACCAGCACGAGGCCTGCGTAACCGCGCGCAAGTTCAGCAACGTGATGCTGTTCGGCTGCTGGTGGTTCATGAACAACCCGAGTATTATCCGGGAGATCACCGCCGAACGGCTGGAGCTGCTGGGCACCAGTGTCGTGCCCCAGCATTCGGATGCCCGCGTGCTCGACCAGCTCATCTACAAGTGGAGCCACTCGCGGGAGATTATCGCCGAGGTCCTGGCGGAAAAATATCAGGACCTCCTGCGGACAGGCTGGGCCTTGTGCGAAGAGGAAATCCGGCGGGACGTGAAGAACCTGCTTTGCGACAATTTCAAACGTTTCGTGGGCTGGAAATGACCACGGAGTTTACGGCTTTCGCGCGGCGTCCGGGGAAGACACAGGCAGTGGAGAGATTACCGGCCCTGGGTAGGGGGCGGGCTGGCACGTTCATTGCCCGGACCGCGTCCGGCGGGTTTCCCGGCGTGGGTGAATTTCGCAATGAACGTGCCAGC
>JAZDIG010000633.1:0-5266 GCA_043805105.1 Candidatus Glassiibacteriota bacterium
CAGAATCCGACTGAAATATGGCAATACAGAAATGGCTTCTTCATTTTCGAAAGAACTTTCGGCGCGGGTGATTTCCTGTTCATACCCTCGGCGATCCCCGGTTCGGGTGATATGAAAAAAGCCCTGGCCACCGATTCTTTCACTGATCCTCTGCCTGTGCTAGAACATGATTATTACGGCGCAGATTTCCAGGGTCAGGACAACGAGGTAGAGGTGGAATTTTATCAGTCAGTACCGCTCTCGGCAGTCGCGGAGGCCCCGTCTTCGGTAGTGGTCCTTTTCGACACGACCTGGGCTGAGGTGGAGCGGGACAGTTCCCTTGCGGCTTTTGTGCGGACTCCCGCCGACTCTTTCTGGATGGCGGTTAACCGCCTGAGCCACGAGCCCGGCAATTACATCTACTCAGCGAAAATGTGCGTTCCGGGCCAGCGTGCGGTCTCCAGTAAGGTACTGGCCCTGAGCTCATACTCAGATGACCGGCTGGGAATAAGCGGAGTGGTGCTGGGTAGCCCTCCGCCGGAGGGGGTAAAAGTGCTGGAACGAAGCGGCGTGAGCCTGCTGCCGCGGCCCAGTTTGCGTTTTTCGCCCGGCGAGATAATGTCGGTCTATTTCGAGATCTACGGCCTGCGCGCGGACAGCCTCGGCCATCGATCCTGGCGCGAGCGGGTGACAGTCGCCTCGGCAGATGAATCCGGGAGCGGAGGAATCCTGTGGCTGTTCAGGCTGGGCAGCCGGAAGCGCAAGAGCCTGAGTCTTTCGTTCGACCGCGAGACTGAGGAGGCCGGGAGAGCGGTTCCGGAAAATTTCGTCGTCGACACCGGCAATCTGGCTCCCGGCCGTTACCGCCTGCAACTCGAAATCTCGGACCAGGTGGGAGGAATTCGCAATACTACAGACTGGTTATTCGAATTAGTCGGCAGCGCAACGGCGTCAAAATGATCGAGTTTATTCATTAATCCGTCTCAGGATCAGGAATATCAGGACTCCGGTTCTGAGCTATCGTCCATGACCAAAGCCCCGGACTGACCCTCGCCCGGGGCTTTTCCTTTGTCCCGAAGATGGCTTTGCGGTGTGCGGCCGGTCGCTTGAAAAGCTAACTGGCCATCACCCGGCCCAGGCTCTGGATGAAGATGTCGAGGTAGAGGTGGTAGAATTTGCCAAGCATCTTGCGCTTCATCAAAACCAGTGCATCGAACGGACTGAAAGCGGGCCGGTAAGGCTTGACCGAGGTCAAGGCATCGAACGAGTCGGCGATACTGGCGATCCTGGCCAGGGGCGTGATCTGCTGAAGACTCAGATTGCCCGGATAACCGCCTCCCTCCCACTGTTCGTGGTGCTGGGCGATAACGTTCAGTGTATCCTCGTCGAATTCGTTCGCATTGGAGGCGATTTCGACACCCAGCTGGGGATGTTGCTTGACGGTATCGTATTCGTCGTGGGTCAGTGGAGTGTTTTTTACGAATATCTTTTCTTCGATCAGCTTCTGGCCGATATCGTGCAACAGTGAACCCAGACACAGGCTTTCCAGTTGCTCCTCGCCGAGCTTACAGACCTTGTGTTCCTTGAGGGAACCGGCCAGGAGCAGCGAATAAAAGGAAACATCGACCGAATGGCTGCACAGCCGGTACTGGTTGGCCACCATCTCTCCAATCAATATGTGAGCGGCTTCGTTAGCCTGTACGACCGACTTGTAAAAAACCATCAGGTTTCGCGCCACCTCGCGCAGAACCCGGGCTTCCTCACGCGCCAGGGAGACATTAGTATAAAAGGTTCTGAGAGTTTCGCAGGCGCACTGCCGGGTAAGCCTGATTTTATCGACGGAAGTCAACGCAGGATTGAGAAGTATGCGGTCAGAAAAATTTTTCGTCATAAGCAGGCAGGCGATCTTGCCCGCGGGACCGTGCTTTCCTGAATTCTGGTTCATATTCAGGTATATTAGTGAGCAGTGCCGGTTTTAATAGCCATCTTCAGCAGTACTTGATTGACATCATAGCATCGTTTTTTGGCAATTGCAATGATTTTCCGTCCCGTTTCGACCGCAGCTGGCCTGAAGGTCGAAAGTGATAACGTTGTCCAGGTTCACGACTTGACCTATTCCACATGAACGCCTGCCGGCCCGGCCCGCAAATGTACGGCCGAACGGACTGGCAACCGTTTCCTACCCCCTTGACCGCAGGACGCAAATTTGCTAATGTTTCTCTTTATATATCCTGATGTTATCGCGCTTTCGGGCGCTCCGGGGAAGACGGCAGCCTGGAATCTCGAAAGGAAAAGCTGAGGATATGAGCAAGCATGCTGCGCCCGGACCGGATTTCGTCCGGGCGAAAGTGGCCCAGGACAACCAGACCGGCAAATGGAACGGCCGGGTGGTGACGCGCTTCCCTCCCGAACCTAATGGCTATCTGCACATCGGCCACGCCAAGAGTATCTGCCTGAATTTCGGGATCGCCTTGGAGAACGGCGGTACCTGCCATCTCCGATTCGATGACACCAATCCGTGCAAGGAAGAGGAAGAGTACGTCGAGGTGATCAAGCGGGACATCCGCTGGCTCGGTTTCGACTGGGGCAGGCACGAATACTACGCTTCCGACTATTTCGGACAGCTCTACGACTGGGCGGTAAAGCTCATCAATAAGGGCAAGGCCTTCGTCTGCCAGCTCAGCCCGGATGAGATCCGCGACTACCGCGGCACTCTCACCGAACCCGGCCGCAACAGCCCCTGGCGCGACCGGCCGCTGGCGGAAAACCTCGAGCTGTTCGAACGGATGAAGAACGGCGAGTTTGCGGAGGGTTCGCACACGCTGAGGGCCAAAATCGACATGGCCGCGCCCAATCTCAACCTGCGCGACCCGGTCCTCTACCGGATCCTCAGGGCGCGTCACCATCGCACCGGCGACCGCTGGTGTATCTACCCGATGTACGATTTCGCCCACGGCCAGAGCGACTCGATCGAGCGGGTCACGCATTCGATCTGCACTCTCGAATTCGAGGACCACCGTCCGCTCTACGACTGGTTCCTGGATGAGTTGGAGGTTTACCACCCTCAGCAGATCGAGTTCGCCCGGCTCAACTTGACCTTCACCCTGCTCAGTAAGCGCAGGCTGATCGAGCTGGTGGAGGGGGGCTATGTGGCGGGCTGGGACGACCCGCGCATGCCGACTATCAGCGGGATGCGGCGCCGAGGGTACACTCCCGAGTCGATCCGGGCCTTCTGCGACAGGATCGGTGTCTCCAAGACCGACAGTGTCGTGGACATCAAACTGCTGGAGCACCACCTGCGCGAACACCTCAATGCCACCAGCCCGCGCGCATTCGCCGTGCTCGATCCCCTGAAAGTGGTGGTCACCAACTACCCCGCCGACCAGGTCGAGGAGCTCGACTGCGTGAACAACCCCGAGGACCCGGGAGCCGGGACCCGCAAGGTGCCGTTCTCGCGCGAGCTGTACATCGAGCGGGAGGACTTCATGGAAGACCCGCCGCGCAAGTTCTTCCGGCTGGCTCCCGGCCGCGAGGTGCGGCTGCGCTACGCCTATTTCATCACCTGCAACGAAGTCATCAAGGACACCGGGGGCGACGTGGTCGAGCTGCGCTGCACCTACGACCCCCAGTCCCGCGGCGGCGATACGCCAGACGGCCGCAAAGTCAAAAGCACCCTGCACTGGGTGAGCGCCCGGCACGCAATCGAGGCCCGGGTGAACCTCTACGACTACCTGTTCGCCGCCGAGGACCCCGGGGACGTGCCGGCAGACCGCGACTGGAAGGACAATTTCAACCACGCTTCCCGGCGGTCGCTCACCGGCTGCAGGCTCGAGCCGAGCCTGGCCGGGGCCGGGACCCTGGACCGTTTCCAGTTCGAACGCAAGGGTTACTTCTGCGTCGATCCGGACAGCCGTCCCGGCGGGCTGGTGTTCAACCGCACCGTGGAGCTGCGCGACACCTGGGCCAAACTCTTGCAAAGAGGCGACCAGGATTGAGCTGATGGATCACCTGGTCAGGGGTGTGATAATCCGGGAGAGCAGGTCCGGCCGGCTGTCGTCCCGCTCGAGGACTGGATAGCGCGCGCCGGCGAAATAATCGAGCTTATAGTTATCGAAGAAACCGTTGTTTTGGGCTATCAGCTCCAGGGTCCGGCCTTCGGTGGCGGTTTCAGCCACAGCCTGTTCCATCAGGTCTTTTGCCCAGGCGCGCCGGTTGACCGCGACGATCTGCATCCCCGGCGCCAGGCCGGCGGCCTGTGCGGCGGAGCCCGGGATAACGTCCGTAATCATGCCGCCGGCCCCGATCTCCGCCCCGATCGAGGCGGCCAGGTTCAGGTTCTGTCCCTCGGATGCCTTGAAATATTCCGATTTCTCCCCCGCATAAGCGAGCTTCCAGCCGGCCGCCTCCAGTCCGCGCGGCCGGGACTGTTCGCCGGTGGCCTGCACCCGGCTCTCCAAGTGCGCCTTCCAGTCGTAAGGGGCGATCCGGTGGAGTGCGGAGACGATGTCATCCAAGGTGTAGGGCACAACCTGCACAGAACCGTCGGTTCCACCGAAAAACTGCCGGCAGAAGTCATCGAAGGACTTCTTGCCGCCGGTTTTCTGCCGGATGAGGGCATCGACCTCCAACCAGAGGACTATCCCCTCGCGGTAGAAGTCCACTCCCCGGCGCCAGGCAGCCCGGTCCCTGCGCGCCTCGTAGAGAAGCTGGGCCGCCACGGCGGTATCTTCCAGGGGCCGCCACCGGCGGCCCTGCCGGTCCTCGACCCAGCGGTCGAAAACAGCCAGCGCCTGCCGGCACTGGTCCTCGGTCCAGAGGCCGCTGCGGGCGGTGAGAACCATGGTCAGGTAGTGGGTCAACCCCTCGTAAACCCAGAGCAGGCTTGTATCCAGCGGCTGCTGGTAGCTCAGCCGGACCATGCCGGCGGGCCGGCGATACTTGCCGTTCCAGGAGTGGATGAACTCGTGGGTCAACAGCGAACATTCCACCAGGAATTTGCCCTGGTCGGTCAGCATGTTCTCTGCCGAACGGTCGTCGCTCGATTCGTGGTGTTCCAGACCGAAATGGGCAATGCCGTTACTGAGCGACAGCAGGAAGCGGTAACTGTCGTAATGCCGAGTTCCGAACAAGGCCCGGGCTTCCCGGACCAGCTGCCTGTATTTCCCGATCTGCTCACCGGTCATCGCCAGGCCGGCCCGGCTGTCGCAGGCGATATCGATAAAATGCGGGACCTCATCCGGCGGGGTGATGTCCACACTGCGGAAGTTGACTCCGCACAACAGGGGCG
>JAZDIG010000634.1:0-3964 GCA_043805105.1 Candidatus Glassiibacteriota bacterium
TCCGGCATGATCGACACGCCGAGGCCGGCTTCCACCAGCCGCTTCATCGCCTCCGGCCGGTCGATCTCCATGTCAGGCTCGAAGGCTACTCCCGCCTCCTGAAACTTCTGCTCGATCAGCCGCCTGGTCACCGATCCACGCTTATAGATTATCAGCGTGGTGCGGGACAGGTCCTCCAGCGTAACCATGGACCGGCCGGCCAGCGGATGCCCGGCCGGGGCGATCACTCGCATCACGTCGTTGTAGATCGGGATACTGATCAGGCTGCGGTTTTCCAGCGGCAGGGTGATAAAGCCCAGGTCGTAGCGGCCATCGGCGACTCCATTGGTGATGTTGGCCGAATCCGCCACCTCGATTGAAATCTCCACCTTGGAGAACGCCTCGTGGAATTCACGGAAGATCGAGGGCAGGACGTAGATGCTGATCACGTCCACCGTGCCCAGGCTGAGGCTCCCGGTCTGCAGGCTCCGGAGGTCTTCCAGGATCGTCTCCGCCTCGTGCACCTGCTGGAAGATTCGCCGGGTGTAAGTGTACAGCACCTCGCCGGCCCGGGTGAGCTTCACCTGGCGGCCGTACCGTTCGAAAAGCCGAGTGCCCAGGTCATCTTCGAGCTTTCGCACCTGGTTAGAGACCGCCGGCTGGGTCAGATGCAGTTCGGTGGCGGCCGCGGTGAACCCCCCCCTTTCGGCCACCGAATGGAAAAAACGAAGCTGATCGAGATACATGGGCGGCCTCCCGCTGAATTTGCCCGTAAAAATCCTCAAGCGCTGGCTCGAACTACCGATTTAATATAAGATGGTCCGGATATATAAGCAATATTTATGGAATATATAAGAATAATAAATTTGACAAATACTTGATTCCTTTTATAATGTTAGGCAAATGCCCAACTAACGTAATGCACATTTCCGATTTGGCCGGTCGCGATCACTGCGATCCGGCTCCAACTCTCGAGATATCAAGCAACTAACTGATAAGACAATCTTGCAAGCGAGGTGAGTGATGGACCGTAAAGTGAGGGTAGCGATCGTTGGCGTGGGCAACTGCGCCAGCTCGCTGGTGCAGGGTGTCGAATTTTACAAGAACGCGGCCGAGAACGAGTTTATTCCCGGCCTGATGCACACCCGGCTGGGCGGCTACCACGTGCGAGACGTCGAATTCGTGGCGGCGGTGGATGTCAACCGGACGAAAGTCGGCCGGGACCTGGCCGAGGCAGTCTACGCCGATCCGAACAATACCTTCAGGTTCAGCGACGTGCCTCACTCCGGTGTCAGGGTCCAGCGCGGCCCGGTGATGGACGGCATCGGCAAATACCTCTCCCAGGTGATAGAGATATCCGATGAACCGGAAGTGGACCTGGTGCGGCTACTCAAGGATACCGCAGCCGATGTCATGGTGAGCTACCTGCCGGTGGGCAGCGAGCAGGCAACCCGCTGGTACGCCGAAAAAGCTCTCGAGGCCGGTGTCGGCTTAGTCAACTGCATCCCGGTTTTCATTGCCAAGAACAAGGCTTGGGCCGACCGTTTCCGCGAGAAGGGGCTGCCCATTATCGGCGATGACATCAAGAGCCAGGTGGGAGCCACCATCGTCCATCGCGTCCTGGCCCGCCTGTTCCGCGACCGCGGAGTGAAGCTCCTGCGCACCAGCCAGCTCAACGTGGGCGGCAACACCGATTTCCTCAACATGCTCGAGCGCGAGCGTCTGGAGAGCAAGAAGATCTCCAAGACCAATGCCGTCACCAGCCAGCTCGACTACGACATCGGCGCCAGGAACGTTTATATCGGCCCCAGCGACTACGTAAGCTGGCTCGACGACCGCAAGTGGGCCCACATCCGCCTGGAAGGCCAGACTTTCGGCAACGTGCCGCTCAACCTCGAACTCAAGCTCGAAGTCTGGGACAGCCCGAATTCGGCAGGCGTGGTGATCGATGCCATCCGCTGCTGCAAGCTGGCCCTGGACAACGGAGTCGGCGGTCCGCTCTACGGCCCCGCGGCCTACTTCATGAAGAGCCCGCCGTTCCAGTACGCCGATGACGAGGCCCACCGCATGGTGGAAGACTTCATCGCCAAGATGGCGCCCGGTGAATCCGGGGTGGCCGGCCAGGAAGCCGAGCTCGCCTCGGTGAAGTAAACCGGACTGCTTCGAAACCTTAAAATCCCTGTTCGCTGAATCCGGCGGACGGGGATTTTCTTTTTATAGCCGACCGGGATGCGTTTTATTATTTTTGGCTTGCCTGAACGGCCGCTGACTATCGAAAACGACGTAAGACGGACTATGGCAGATGATTCATCGCATCGAAGTGGGCTACAAGCCGGGCGTGAAAGACCCCCTGGGGGATTCGGTGGCTCGGGCAGTGGCGGAGGACCTGGAGCTGCGGGCCGGCCGCGTCCGAACGGTGGCGGTTTATACCACCAACCTTGAGTTGCGCGCCGAGCAGGTCGAAAGGCTGGGCCGCGAGCTGTTCGCCGACCCCGTGATCCAGCGTTTCAGCGTGGACCGGCCGCTGGAAGATGGCGGGTTCGACTGGCTGCTGGAGGTGGGCTACCGGCCCGGAGTCACCGATAACGTGGGCCACACCGCCAGCCAGGGTGCAAGAGACATGCTGGGCGTCGAGCCGGGTCCCAGCCAGGGCTTTTTCACCAGCCGGCAATACCTGTTCGAGGGCGGCCTGAGCCGGGAGGAGGTCGAACGCGTGGCCAGAGACCTCCTGGCCAACGAGCTGATCGAACGCTGGCAGATAATCGGCCGCACGGAATGGGAGAGCGGCAAGCGGGTGGCGGCGGTGGTCCCGGTGGTGACTGGAGGCGGATCGGCCAGCGTGGCCGAATACGACCTGGAGGTGGAAGACCGTGAGCTGGTGCGGATCTCGGAAGCGGGCCTGCTCTCCCTGACCCTGGAAGAGATGAAAGCGATCCAGGCTTACTACCGGCGGGGCGATGTGCGTGTCCGCCGCGCCGGACTCGGCCTGGGTCCCAGGCCCACGGACGTGGAGCTGGAATGTATCGCCCAGACCTGGAGCGAACACTGCAAGCACAAGATTTTCAACTGCCTGATCGACTACAGCGAGGAAGGCGGAGCCGGCGAGCGGATCGACAGCCTGTTCAAGACCTACGTGCGCCGGGCCACCGATGAAATCGCCGGACGGACCGGGGATTGGCTGATATCGGTCTTCCACGACAACGCCGGCGTGATCGCTTTCGACGACGACTGGGGCTTGGCGATGAAAGTCGAGACCCACAACAGCCCCTCGGCCCTCGACCCCTACGGCGGGGCGATTACCGGCATAGTCGGGGTCAACCGCGACATCCTCGGGACGGGTATCGGCTGCCGGATGATTTTCAACACCGATGTTTTCTGCTTCGCCCGGCCGGATTACAACCGGCCGCTGGAGGGCAAGCTCCTGCACCCCAAGCGCATTTTCAAAGGAGTGCACCGCGGCGTGCGCGACGGCGGCAACCAGAGCGGGATCCCCACGGTCAACGGCGCCATCGTTTTCGACGACCGTTTCCGCGGCAAGCCCCTGGTGTTCTGCGGCACGGGCGGGATCATCCCGCGGGAAGTGGCGGGCCGGCCGAGCCACGAGAAGAAGATCTGGCCCGGCGACCACATCGTGATGGTGGGCGGCCGGATCGGCAAGGACGGGATCCACGGCGCCACTTTCAGCAGCCTGGAGCTGGACGAGCACAGCCCGGCCAGCGCCGTGCAGATCGGCGATCCGATCACTCAGAAGAAGATGGCCGACTGTCTCCTGGAAGCGCGGGATGCGGGCCTGGTGCGAACCCTGACCGACAACGGCGCGGGCGGCCTCTCCAGCTCGGTGGGCGAGCTGGCCCGGATTTCCGGCGGCGCCGAGCTGCATCTGGAGCGCGCCCCGCTCAAGTACCAGGGCCTGGCCCCCTGGGAGATACTCCTGAGCGAAGCCCAGGAGCGCATGAGCGTGGTGGTGGCCCCCGAACACCTGAAA
>JAZDIG010000635.1:0-3427 GCA_043805105.1 Candidatus Glassiibacteriota bacterium
TGAATGACAAGTGTTTAACTCCCCTCTAGCAAGAGGGGTGCCCCGGCTTCCGGGGCGGGGTGTGTCATTCAAATCATCCTGAAAGATTAAATGTCAATGATAACAACTTAGCGCTTATGGGGCGGACCCCTGTGTCCGCCCTCTGTTTGAAATTTTTCGATTTTAATCGGGTGCACACAATGGTGCGCCCCTACAAAAAAACGGATCGATACCGTTTACAAGATTAATACCGGTTAACAATGATAATCTTTTTCAGCCTGATCGCGCAACCATAGAATTACCGTCTGCGGCGCTGGGCGCTTTCGATGTTTCGCTCCAGGCTCTGCTTTTCCAGCTCCCGCCGCTCGCGCATGTGCCGTTTGCAGCTGCGCTGCGCCCGCTCCTTGCCGATAGCGGCCTGCAGCTTTTCGATCGTCTCGTTCACTTCCCGGCGGTGCTGCAGCAGGACGGCCGGGTCGTGGGTGTAATGGGTCAGGTCGCGGACCACCATCTCTGGGACATCCGCCAGCTCCTGGGCCCGGCGCACCAAGCCGCGCACCTCGGCCTCCCGGTCCAGGTGCAGCTCCCCGGCGGTGCGAGCCAGGTCCTCGACGATCCAGAGCGCCTCCCAGTCCTCGATCCCGTCCCGGTTGACCGCCAGGCGCACACTGGGCCAGGGCCGGCCGCCCGGGCCGGGGTAGGCGATCTGGCCGTCGCCGTTGGTGTGGTCGTAGGAGTAGCTGTTCCACCCGATCTCCGGCCAGCGCGGCTCGCCCTCCGGCCGGACGTTGTTGTTCCAATAGTTGTAGCCCCAGTACTCGTAGCCCATGATATCGTACTTGTACGTCATCCAGAACAGGGACCGCGAATCAGTCAGCGGGTCTTCCATCTGCACGTTGGGAAAGGGCGGGTGAGGCGCGATACAGACGTACCAGAGCACTTCCTCGCCGCGCGCCAGGGCTTCCCGGCAGGGGGCGAGCTCGAATCCGTAGACTCCGCCGGGCCGCATGATCGGGTCCCAGACATCGATATCACCGTTCAGCTCGGGCCGTGGCATGCTCCCGCCGATCATCACCCTGACCCCCGGGTAGCGGGTGTGGATGAGGTCGGCTTTTTTGCGCATCAGCTCGAAATCGCTGGTCTCATCGCCGATGTAGACGTAACTGTAGTCGAGCCAGCCTTTTTCCTTCACCTGGTCGTAGACGCTGTCCAGGCCGGACTGGTCCACTTCGCCCACTCCGGAGAAGCCGCCCAGGTTGATCGTCCCGAGACCGCGCTCCAGGCAGAAGTCGATCAGCTCGGCACGAGGAGTGAGATAGCTTGAGTACTGCCCCACCGGGTCGAAACGGTAGGAGAGCCAGAACTCGTACCATTCGGCGAGCCAGCGGTCGTCCATCCGGCGATGGTAGAATTCCTCCACGCTCTCGATCGAGAAATGTCCCTGGGTGCGGAACATCCCCCGCCGCGGAATTTCGAAGTCCCTGACTGTCACCTCCAGCGGCACCACGGTAGCGTGGCTGTTGGCCGGGTGGATAGTGAGCGTGCCGCAGTAACGGCCGGCCGGAGTGCCGGCTGGCGCGTAGACTTCCACCCAGAGCGCGGTTTCGGCATCGGGTTCCACGTCGAAAGCCTCGGCGCCGTCCAGCGGCCGGATCGGATCGGGGACCCAGCCGCGCTCGATGCCATTGGAGTGCGGAGAATATTGAGTGCGCACCAGCTCGGTCTTGCCGACCGAGATCAGTGAGGCAGGGAGGGTTCCGGCGGGACCGGTGAGCGGCGAGGCGGTGACCGAGACATCCCGCAGGAAGCTGTCGAATGGGATAATCACGAGCTGGAACGCCTCGTGCTCGCCGCCCGCCAGGTCCACCACCGGCCTGGCCGGCACCTCGCCGTGGAAACGTAGTTGCGGGTTGGCGTGGGTCACCCGGCGCAGGCTGCTCTCACCGCCCACACAGTAATCGACTTCGGCAAGCGCGAGGGCGGAGGCGGTTTTGGCGTAATAGAGGTTCAGCCTGCGGCCGCGATCCCGCTCCGCATCGCTGGCAACGATCAACTCCCTGATCGCGCCTGCCCGGGCGGTGTCCGACAGTGCATACCGGTGTTCGATTTCAGCGATCTGCATTTCGTAGAGAGACCTGCGCCGGCCGAGCTCCCCAGGCAGGGAGGCGATCTCCCGGCGGGCCAGGCTGACGGATTCGGCGAACCGGGCCCGATAGTAATCCAGGGTAAGCCGATAGACAGAGATTTCGCCGACCGCGACCGCCGGCCTGACATCCTCGGGCAGGCTGAATTCCAGGCCCAGCCGGACGATCCGGTCGCCGGGGTCCAGGTCATCGTAACTGCCAACGCGCCAATGGTAGTTGTGGAAGTTCCCCTGCAGCGGCGCATCCACGTGCCGGACTTCTCCGGAGGGGAAGTGAGTGACCGTCATGGCCCGCGGCAGACTGTCGCCCTCTTCCCAGGCCAGGATCCGCAGAATCTGATAGCCGGCGCAGGAAAAATTGAAGGTGATGAAATCCTCATCGTCCAGCCGGAAGTCCACCTCCCGGACGAAACGGACCGTATCGCCGTAGGCGCCGGCAGCCAGAGCCGGTCCCTCTACGCCGAAAGCTCCGTCCCGGGCCGGCTGACCCCCGGTCCAGGCCGGAGTGGAGAAATCTTCCCTGAAAATCACCTCCCCGCCCTCCGGAACGTGAGCCCCGGCCCGAGCGGCCCAGCCCGCACACAGGACTGCCGCGGCCAGCCACCAATAGCGCATCGGTACCTCCTTGAACTGTTCGGACAAGCGGATCGACCTTAAATAATATCAAGCCGGCAGCCGGCCGGGCAAGAGACTTCCTTTCGGAACTTGTTCTCAGGTTTCTAATACCGCGGAACTCGGCCGGCCCAATTGCAATATGACTTTAAACCTTGCCATATCGAAAAAACAAGCTTAACTTTTGCAAGTCTTTTCTCGTTCTTAAAGTGACGATCCTTGTTTCCCCATTGTAGATGGTCCTTTCATCCTGATGAAACCGAGCGG
The DNA here is from genome assembly GCA_043805105.1 of Candidatus Glassiibacteriota bacterium. GTDB lineage: Bacteria > Gemmatimonadota > Glassbacteria > GWA2-58-10 > GWA2-58-10 > JAZDIG01. Next base: position 3,002 of record JAZDIG010000635.1, read on the forward strand.
TTATCCGGCGGCCGTAATTGCAGCCGTATTGACTATAGCCGCCTGCGGCGGCAATCCGCAGACTGTGGCCCAAAGCCCGGCGAAACAAATTCCGGCAGCGGAAGAGCCGGCCGATACGTTCGACCTGATGGCCCACAGCGCGCTGGACACCACCTCCGGGGTGTTCGAGGGCGAATACGACGAGGTGGTCAACGACACGATCAGGGTGATGGCCAGGGTCAGGGTCAGGCTGGAAGACGGCCGGATCACCGCCATCGATCTGCTGGACACGGCCTGGGTCCATCCGGCCGCGGCCAGGCTCATACCCCAGCGTATATTCGAAAGCCAGCTGCTGCCGGTGGTAGCCGTCTCGGGAGCGTCCGTGGCGAGCTGGACGCTGATGACGGCCTCCGCCGTGGCTCTCGAGTTCGACCTTACCGAACTCGA
>JAZDIG010000636.1:0-2501 GCA_043805105.1 Candidatus Glassiibacteriota bacterium
CACCGGCGACCGGCGCGATGATCCGCCATCGACTATCGAATGTAACCCGATCGTGGTTAATGGAACCATGTACCTGACCTCGGCGTTCATCCGGGTGTTTGCCGTGGACCCGGAAAATGGCGCGGTGCGCTGGGTGTTCGACCCGTTCGAGGGGTCGAAGGCGAAGTTCGTCAACCGGGGAGTGAGCTGGTGGTCGGATGGCCGCGAGAGCCGGATTTTCGTGGTGGCTGACCATTGGCTGTATTCCCTGTATGCCGGGAGCGGCCGGCCGGTTTCTTCGTTCGGCAGCGAAGGCCGGATCGACCTGCGGGAAGGGCTCGACCGGCCGGTGGATGACAAGCTGGTGGGGGCGACTACTCCGGGATTGGTCTACAAGGATTTGCTGATCCTGGGCAGCTACAACGACGAGGGGCCGCCGGGCGGGGCGCCGGGCCACATCCGGGCCATCGATGTACGCACCGGCCAGCGGCGCTGGATTTTCCACACCATCCCGCACCCGGGCGAATTCGGCAGCGACACCTGGGAGGAAGGCGCCTGGCAGACCGCCGGGTCGGCCAACTGCTGGGGCGGCATGTCTCTCGACCGCAAGCGCGGGGTGGTCTACATCGCCACCGGTTCGCCCTCCTTCGATTTCTACGGCGGCGACCGCAAGGGTCAGAACCTGTTCGGCAACTGCGTGGTGGCACTAAGAGCGGACACCGGCGAAAGAGTCTGGCACTTTCAGACCGTGCATCACGACCTCTGGGACTACGACCTGCCCTGTGCGCCGAACCTGGTGACTATCGACCGGGGCGGCCGCCGGATCGAGGCGGTGGCGCAGGTGACCAAGACCGGCCAGGTGTTCGTGCTGGACCGCGATACCGGCGCGCCGGTGTTCGGGGTGGAAGAACGGTTGGCGCCCCCCTCGACGCTGGAGGGCGAAGAGGCCTGGCCCACTCAGCCGTTCGCCCTGGCGCCCCCGCCGTTCGCGTGCCACGGCTACACCGAGGATTTGGTGACCGGAATATCGGCCGAAAGCCACGACTCCGTGCTCGAACGTTTCCGCGCCGCGCGGGCCGGGGAGATTTTCACGCCACCCAGCCTTGAGGGGACGCTGGTCTATCCGGGCTTTCACGGCGGAGCCAACTGGAGCGGCGCCGGTTTCGATCCCGGCACCGGTGTACTCTATGTCAACGCCAACGAGCTGCCCTGGCTGTTGACCATGGTCGATGCCGAACCCGGCCGGCCGTTCCGCTACAACCACACCGGCTACCACCGCTTCCTCGATCCCGAGGGCTACCCGGCGGTCAAGCCGCCCTGGGGCACATTGAACGCGATCGACCTGAACGAAGGGAAAATCCGCTGGCAGGTGCCATTGGGTGAATTCGCCGAACTGACGGCCCGGGGGATCCCGCCGACCGGCACGGAAAATTTCGGCGGCACTATCGTGACCGCGGGCGGTCTGGTCTTTATCGGGGCCACCAAGGATGAAAAATTCCGCGCCTTCGACAAGGATACCGGCCGGGTGCTCTGGGAATACCAGCTTCCGGCCGGCGGCTACGCCACGCCCTGCACCTACCTGGCCGGAGGCCGTCAGTTCGTGGTGATCGCCGCGGGCGGGGGCGGCAAGCTGGGGACTAAAAGCGGGGATAGCTATCTGGCGTTCGCCCTGCCAAACAAGTGATATCCCGATTGATCTATTAAGTGTGCAATTTCATACGTGCCCGCACAAATAAATGCCCCGGATTACACCACCTGTATCGCATCTTTCCCTCCCATATTGATTATTTTCTTTACATTGCCAGATTTTCATAGTATAATTTCGTTGGTGTTCATATAATTCGAAGCTCGAATATACATGTCGGGATTTTCGGTTTTTACTTTTGCAAAAAATATTGAAGAATTTTGCTTTTAATTTATATTAATAAAGTACGATTTCCCGCTTACCCGCTTAATTTTCAAAGGAGATTGCAATGGCAAGAGGAAAAGGTGTAGACAAGGCGAAACTTCTGGACATGGTGAAGAAAGGGAAGAACGCTCAGGAGATTATGAAGGCCCTGAAGATCAAGGCCAAGAACAGCCTCAAGGCCGCCCTGGCCGAGATCATGATGGAGACCGGCGAAGTGCTTGTCGTGACCGGGCTGCGCGGCCGCCAGGTCGGTAATCGGAAAGTCAACAAGATGGGTATCATTATCCCAAGAGCCCAGCTCGAGCCGAAATTCAAGATCGGCGATGGATTCGAGATGACTATCGAGGAAAACACAATTACGCTGAAGAAAGTCCGCTGATTCAGTCTGAATATCTTCCAGTTCAAAGGGCGCCGGTAATGTGGTTATTGCCGGCGCTCTTTTGTTGTGTTGACCAAGGGGAAATTGCCGAATCGGGACGGCAACAGTGCCTCACCTGACATCGTAGCGCAGGAAGCCGACGAAAGCCCCGGTGAAGAACAGGAGGTTGAAAAACAGCAGCGCCGCACCGAACGGCAGCACGGCTTTGAGCCGCTCGGCCAGGGGCTGGCGCTT
>JAZDIG010000637.1:0-3069 GCA_043805105.1 Candidatus Glassiibacteriota bacterium
CTGCAGCTTGGTCCGGTCGAACATCAGGTCGAACTGAGCGCCGTAGACCGGCTGGTCGACGGTGACGAGAGTTTTAACCGTGACAGACCCGCCCACATTGGCCGTGGCATCCGCCACCCAGACTTTGTTGGCACTGGCGGCCGGTTCAGTCGTAATAGTGATCGTACCGGCGGTGGAAGTCACACCGGTCAGGTCCTGTCCCGCCGTATTGGTCACGGTCACGCTGTCCAGGCTCACGCCTGCGGTGCCCGTGGCGCTTGAAACCTTCACGATGTTCTGCCCGAACGTCGTACCGATGCAGAAAAAGGAGGCGAGTAAGATGGCCGGACCAAAATTTCTGTGCTGCATTTTCGGTCTCCTGCGGTGAAAAGTCAAATTAGAGAATATCAGTCTTCGATATATTGTCTGTCGGAGTTTCTTCGGCTCTCCGGTTTCAACATAATCTACACCTTACTCATTTACAAGTTTTTTTGGCCGGTAATTTAAGTTAGACAGTCAGAACAAAGTAAGGCAAGTTAGAATAAAGTTAGCCCTCAGGATAAAAACCGGACAGGATCTGCTGGTTGCCTTTACCTGCTGGGGCCGCTCCGATTGTCCAGATCGAACCGGACATCCGGGTATTGAGTTGTGGCCGCATTCAGCAATTTACCGGCCTGCTCCGCGTGGCCGTTAGCCGCGGCGAAACGGATCATCTCTTTCCATTCGGCTGGACTCAATTGGGCCTGAAGAACGTGATCGTACAGTACATTCAGAAAATTCTGATTATCGTCCAGCACTGCATATCTCAGATAGAAAAGTATCAGCCTCGCATCGTTCGGCTGGCTGACCAAGGCCGGACTGTACTTATATTTCCGGCTCACCTCGTAGAGAACGCCCGTCAGCCACTTTCTGGTTTCGTTATCCAGGGATATACCCCTTTGCAGCATCCTCAGGTAAACGGCCTGGGCGCTGTCCGGCAGCTGCTTAATCTCATAGGCGGAAATCAATAACGAATATTTCATAAGATTGGCCTTATCGCCCAACTCGAGTGCCTCTTTGGGCTTGATAATATTCAACACGCTGTCGGGCATCCACAGCCGGATGAAATTGTCCGCCAGGTTGAGCGCCACCGTGTTTTGCCAAATTTTATCTGTGACAAACCGGTATTGCCCGATGGATTCAGGGTAATACTTTTCCCCCGATAATAAATAGGCAAACTGCAGCCTTCCGGCTCCCCGATGAGGATCGGCCACTGAAGAGTCTACCAGGAAAGCGACGCCTCTCGGTTCATCGAAGTTGGTCCAGATCCAAGTGAATGCGTGGGAAATACAGACGAGGGCAAGGGCCGCGAGGCTCACTCCGAAGCCCGGCCTGGACTTGAAAAGCAGATTGAAGGTCAAAACGGCGAAAACGGTTAGCGGCAGCGCCGGCAGACTCATCAAGTCCCAGTCGCGGATCCCCAGGACCGGGTCGAAAATGAAGGTGAAAAAAGCTGTCCCCGCCGATACCCAGAAAATGAACTCGTACCTGGCGGATTCGACTTGCCCAATCCGCCGTAGATTCAGGACGAAAACCGCCAGAAGAGCGACCAGGACCGGCGAGGCCAGAACGATAAAATTGAATTTTTCCAGTAAATGCACTCGGTCGAAAAGATGGTAGGGCGTATAACCTGATTTCAGCTCTCCGCTGAGCGGAACGAGATATTCGGTATTGAACAGAAACAGCAGCAGGATAAACAGAGCCAGCGAAACTGCACCGATCAGCAGGGATCTGGAGCCGAACAGGGAGGGACGTTTCACTTTCTTGAAAAATGCCGCCCAGAGCAGCGCCAGCGATGGGGCGAGCACCACTCCGGACAGGTGAGAAGCGGCAGCCAGGAGAAAAAACAGCGAAGCCTCGAGCGGGGGCCTGTCCCGGCCGGCAATCTGCTCCAGGCCGAAGTAGATGTAAAAGGCGGTGAAAAATTGCAGGAGAGTGTAGTTTTCCACGTAGCCGAAAAAAAACTGCAAGCTGCCGGTAAAAACGAGCAAAAGCCACGTACTGAGCCTGTAGGCCGCTCCCGACGCGATCCGGGCCGCAATCTTCCAGCAAACCCACAAATATATCGGCAGCAAAAGGGAATAAAGCAGCGCATAAGCTTCACCGCCGCCCAGCTTTATGCCGATTTCGTTCGCTGCCCTGTAAAAAAGCTGCGGGATGAAAAAACCGAGAGGCTCGGTTGGTTTGAGATTGAAATCTTTGGTTAATTCCACCCAACAGGCGAAGCCATCTCCCAGAAAATAATTGTTCGACCTCAGGTACCAGCCTGTCCAGACCACCGCAGCATAAGCCAGCGGCCACATGATGAACTTTCCGGCCCTGCGGCTCCATCCCGGCCTCGCTGACCAGGTTGCGATCCGCGCAGGGAAATCGACTCTCCGGTTCAGGAATTCCACCTTGCCCGCCAGCGCCAGAAAAGCGAGCAGGGTGGATAACGTGAAAGACGGCACCACCCAGAACAACGCCCGGCTGCCGGCGGGAAGGAATCCCCAGAGGGCCGGCCGGCCCGAGGATAATACAATCAGGTGAACGAGGCCGCTGAGCACGATGGAAAGATTGAAAATGACCCAGTTGCTTCTCGGCATCACTCGTTAGCGCGGTTGAATGTTGAGCTTTTACAGCGGTTCTACTCTCAATTCGTCGCCGGCACTGCAGACAAACCTGTCTTCGATGTCGATCCCCTTCCCCAGGCTGACGCCGTCTCCGATCAGTGAATTCGCGACCGTGTTCCCGCCGCCGAAACGCACGCCGTTACCCGCAACGACTTTATTCAGCCGGCAGCCGGCTCCCACGCGGCAATCGCGGCCCAGTTCGACCGGCCCCCGCAGGACGGCATCCGGGGCGATTTCACAACCGGAGCCCGCCAGGACGCCCTTGCCGTACTTCGAACCGGATTCCTGCAAAAGGACGCAGGCGGCCTCCAGAAACCTGGCCGGCGTGCCGAGATCAAACCAGCGGAAGTCCGTGTGGTAGCCGAATACAGGCAGACCGGATTCGATAAGCCGTGGATAGAGCGTACCGTTCACGTCTGAAAAACCCGGCCGGACCAGG
>JAZDIG010000638.1:0-11573 GCA_043805105.1 Candidatus Glassiibacteriota bacterium
GTCGGCGAAGGAGTGACAAAGTACTCGCATTCCTCTTTCATAAAACCGGAAAAAGTCGTGACCGCCCGTGAGACTGCCGGCGTCTGGATTCTCGACACCGGCTCGCGCCGGGCCCTCCACTTCACTGACTCCGGTATCGAATGGGAGTACGCCGACTTCAATGATCCGCGGGACCTCGTGGTTAGCCAGGACGGCAGCCTGTGCTGGGTGGCGGATTTTGGCGCCGACGCCGTGGTGGTGCTCGACCGTCAGGGACACGAAAGGGACGTGATTACCGGCCTGGGGATGCCCCATCACCTCGGTTTCAACAGTGTCGACACCACGGTTTACGTAAGCGGTCTCGAAAGGCTGGCTACTAAACTCGACCAGAACGGCCGGGTGCTGTGGCAGCGGACTCTGCCGGACAGGCCGGGCCTGATCGAGCTGGCGTACTGAGCGCTCCCGGCGGGACTTCCGGTTTTAGCCAGCGGACTTACGATTAAGCCAGCCGCAGACCAGCGGGTAAACGCGATTACGCGGCAAGCCGAGTTTTTCGGAAACCAGGGCGGTGAGCCGTCTGGCGCCGACCGTTTCCGCCCGGTCCAGGCGATCGAGGAATTCCTCCACTGCACCGGCTTTTTCCTCCTCGGGCCTATCCTCGTTCCCCTCGTATCCAGCCACCAGCAGCACGATCTCGCCTTTCACCGCCGGCCGCTCTTTCAGCTCCTTTTCGATACTTTGCAGCCTGCCGCGCAGCGCCTCTTCGTGCACCTTGGTCAACTCGCGACAAAGCGCGGCCTGCCGGTTTCCGAGAATTTCGGCGGCCAAGCCCAGCACCTTCCCGATCCGGCGCGCCGGGCAGTAGAATACGAGTGTGGCTGGGAGTTTCGCGAGTTCGGCGAGCTTTCTGCGGACTGCGCTGTCGCGCGCTGGGAGGAAACCGCTGAAATAGAAGCTGTCGGTGGGAAGGCCGGAGATACACAGGGCGGTGGTGACCGCCGACGGCCCGGGAACCGGAACGACCTGGATTCCCCGTTCGAGCGCCAGCCTGACCACCCGGTAGCCCGGGTCTGAAATACCGGGTGTCCCGGCATCGCAGACCAGGGCCACTTCCGTGCCGGTTTCCACCAGCGTCACGATCCGGGCGGCGGCCTGCTGTTCGTTGTGCTCGTGGTAGCTGATCAGCCGGGCGTCGATCCCGTAACGCTGGAAAAGCCTGCGGCTGTGGCGAGTGTCTTCGCAGGCGATGACCGGCACCCGGCGCAGAATTTCGACCGCCCGGCCGGTAATATCGTCCAGGTTGCCGAGCGGCGTGGCAACCATGTACAGGCAGGCTTTGCCTGTGCGATTTGCATCCATCTTGCGCGAATCAGAAATTAGTGATAATCCGGCTCTGCCCGCCCTCCTTGATCCCCTCGGAGATCTTGGCGTTGACCCGGTTCATCAGCTTGAGGTAATTTTCCTGGCTGGCGATCAGCGATTGCACCATGGTCTTGCCCTGGATTACCTCCATCAGACTGGTGTATTCCTGTTTAGTTTGTTCATCCGGCTCCTGGCCTCCCTCCTGGATCTTGATCACTTTTTCTTCCAAGGCCTTGAGCTTTCGCATGAGATCGGCGGTTTCGCGGTCCTCGTCCACCTCCCTGGCGGAGGCGCTGTAATACTTGTATTCGGGACTCTGGGCAATCAGCCGGCCGAGGTCTTTGGCGGCGGTTTCGACGTCCATGCAATTCTCCATTCTGAAAATTTATCGAGTGACTTTCATTATTTGCGCTCGGATAAAAATAAAGGGGCGGGTACTTCGCCCCTGTGCTTCACCCGGGATAGGTCCAGCGCCCGTTCATTGAACAAAATAGGCCGGAAACCGGCCGCTGTCAACCGGATGTCGCCCTTACCAGGGAATTTCCGCCCGCCTGTCCTGGGCAATCTCGAAGTCATCGACCCACAGCGTGCCCTCCAGCACCTGGACGCCCACGGTAAGGTGCGAGGTGCGGGCGCTGATCCGGGCCTTGATTTCGCAGCGCTGCCAGCCGGTGCCCACTTCGACCCTCCGGGTGGCGATCGACTGGCTGCCCGGCCCGCCCGGAGTGTTATCGCCGGCGTAGATCACCGCAGCCCGGCCGTCGCGGTCCGCCCTGAGCCAGACCGAAACTGTCACGTCGCTGGCCGGATTGACCCGGAACGCGGCGCTGGCCAGCTTGGCGTAGATCGGCGGATCGCCGAGAGCGATCTTGAAACAGCGTTTGCCGGAATGAGGCGATTCGGCCACCGCGCCGTAAAAGGCCGGCTTCTGGTAGTCATCGGTATAGATCATCTTCCAGGCGGTCCCGGGCCGGCCATCACCGATAGCAGCCCCTGGAGCCGCTTTTTCGAAGCCAGCGTCCGGCACTTCGATTTTATCCGTCACCGGCACGCGCAACTCCTCGGGCCTGTACTCCAGCTCGGCCATGCTTGCCGCGCCATAACGGCCCCACTTGTTGCGCGTCCTGACCTCGGCCCGGTTCCCACCCGGTTTCAATTGCCAGAGGAAGCGGCTGCCGCAGTCCTCCCATTCGCCGCCATCGACCCGCAGGCAGAAGCTGTCGAACTCCGGCGTGAGGGTGGCGAATTCCAGGTCGAGCACTCCCTCGGCGAAGGCCGGCCGCCGGATGTCGATCTCCACCTGGTCGAGCGGAAAGTTGTAATCCTGTTCGTACCGGACCATCGGGCCCACCAGGCTGGGGGCATCTCCCGGCTGCCACCACGAAACATGCAGCAGGCCGGTCTGGATCGGATCGTTGAGCTGGCTATTGGGCTTGAGGTAGTCGCCGGGAGCGCCGGGGGCCTTGGCTGCCAGCGGCGCGGATAGGAAATCGTTGCGCGCAATGTAGCGGATGTGCTGATAGCATTCTGTGGTCGCCAGGGTGCTGTCCCCGGTCCGCTCCGGCTCCCAGCGGTTGGGATTGACGTTGATCTCCCAGACGCCGAGTCCCTCCAGGCCGCCGGTGGCGCGGGAAAGGCGGTGCAATTCGAGCGAGCCCAGCGGCACCCCCTCCTTGCGGTAGAAATTGGCAGTCCAGGCGTCGATCACCACCCACTTGTTCCAGTCGTTGGACCAGTATTCCAGGGAATGATGCCAGTGGCAGGGTACGATCCGGCTGACCAGGCCCACCGCCGCCAGGCACTGCATGGCCACCAGTTGTTTGTAAGTGCACCAGTACTGTTGCCCCTGTCCCACGTTGTCCAGGATCGCCAGGGCGTTCCAGGAGGGATATTCGATCGGCGCCTGATGCGCCCACAGGTTGCAGACCGCCAGCGCGATCCTTTTCGCCTGTTCCAGATCGTTATCGGCGCCGGCCAGCAGGCGGTCGAGGTCCAGCCGATGAGAGAGCTCGCCCAGCTGGGGTTCGTCCCAGCGCTGGAAGCTGAACGGGTATTTCGGCCGGTAAGCCGACCCGTTGCTGAACTGTGTAAAATGTATGCCATGCTGGCCGGCCGAATCTGTCTCCGAGCTGGGGATCCAGTATTCGTAGCCGGGCCGCCCGGTGTTATCGGCGCAGTACGAGACTCTCGCCGGCATGGTCGCAGTCGTAAGTAAAAGAGCAGGAATCAGGAGAGTTATTTTCACTTCGGACCTCCGTGTATGATAGCTGATTTCTCCAATGTCATCTAAAGTTATTCCTTACCAATATCGAGTTATTTTCATAAATGTTATTATGTTAGAAATTATAATGCACTTGAATTTTTCGAACTGAAGACTCCCCGGCCGGACCTCTTTGAAGAATTTATCATCCTGACCGCGCGATTCAAGAACATTTTTCACTTTCCTGCTGAATCCTTAACCGCTCCTTCCCCTCATTGACTTCCGTTCTTTCGGCGGGTAAATTGAAACTACTGCCAAAATGTCATACTTACCACGGGAGCGTAAAATAGATTACATCCATTCAGATTCCGGGATTGTCAAATCAAAGGTTTTAAGAAGCCCGGAAGCCTCAAGATTTTCTGATTGAAGCGTGTAACAGCCTCGCAATTTCCATCGCGGTTCGCGGAAAGATTCCGTTGACAGGCAGGCCATTTCGAGGACGGTGGAGGGGAGAGGAGCGGAGGCGTCCTCGAAGGCGACCGACAAGGGAGCGGAGTAGAAGACTCGAATGCCTGGAATAACCTTTGGTTCTTTCAGTTATGAAAGAACTGGTTTTGCTTCTTTTGCCACCAAAAGAAGTTTAATATTAATCTTTGCGCTTAGATGCAAACAATTTTATCCCTTGAGAAGTAACCAATCGAAACGAATTGCAACATGGAACTATCGGACTACAAGCTATATGTCACCGACAACGACCAGGAAGCCGCCTCCCGGGTGATGGGCACTCTGGCCGCGCGCGGGATGAAACCGGAGAGAGTGGGCCGGCTGCCGCGACTGGAGCGGATCAGCGAGGCCAATGAGGTGATCCTGGTGATAATCACCGGCGGAGTGCACGAAAAGAGCACGATCGACTTCCTGCAAGGGATCAAGCACGCGCCGGCCAGCCTGGGCGTGATCTGCCTGGTGGAGCCCACCGAACCGGAGAACCTGCACTGGTTCGACCAGCTCGGCGTGGATGAGGTCTTCGAAAAGCCGGTGGACGGCGCCGAAGTGGCCCAGGCCACCCTGCGGCTTCTGGAGCGCAACCGGCTGATCGGCGGCGTGGGCCTGATCGGCCGCACTCCGCCCATGCGGGAAGTGGCCGAACGGGTGGCCCAGTATTCCCAGGTCAATTCCACCGTGCTGATCTACGGCGACAGCGGCACCGGCAAGGAGCTGGTGGCTCAGGCCGTGCACCGGCTGAGCGCCCGGCGGCACAAGCCGTTCATCGCGGTCAACTGCGGGGCGATCGCCGAGGGCGTGCTGGAAAGCGAGCTGTTCGGCCACGAAAAGGGATCGTTCACCGGCGCCAGCGCCTTGCGCAAAGGCCATTTCGAAATCGCCGACGGCGGCACGATCTTCCTGGACGAAGTGGGCGACATGCCGCTCTCCGTGCAGGTCAAGCTCCTGCGCGTCCTGGAGGAGCGCGAATTCATGAGGGTGGGCGGCAGCCAGAAAATCCGGGTGGACGTGCGGGTGCTGGCCGCCACCAACCAGGACCTGGAGTACGCGGTGGAGAGGGGCGCGTTCCGCCGCGACCTGTTCTACCGGCTCAAGGTGCTCTCGATCTACATCCCGCCCCTGCGCGAGCGGCGCGAGGACATTCCACTCTTGGTCAATTACTTCATCAAGCAGTTCTGCCGGGAGAACAACAAGACTTTCGCCGGGATCGACCCGGAGGCGCTCGAAATCCTCAAGAACTACGACTGGCCCGGCAACGTGCGCGAGCTGCGCAACCTGGCCGAAAGCATGGTGGTCCTCAGCCTGGGCAGCCGGATCCGGGCCCGTGACATCCCCGACCAGATCTTCCGCCGCGGCAGCCCGGACAGGCTCCTGCCCACGGTCTACGCCGCCGGGGGAGCCGCTGAGAGCCAGTCGCTGGAGCTGCAGCTGGTCTACCGGGCGATCATGGCCCTGCAGAAAGAGCTGCACGAAATCAAGCAGATGCTCCTGACCAACCGCGAAATCGTCTCCGCCGCCGCTTTCGGCCAGACCGCCGCCACCGCTGAGCGGCCCTTTGACCAACCCCGGCGCGAACGGTCCGGCCACTACCCGGACGGCGATATCAGCCAGTTCGTCAGCGTGCAGTTCGAGGAGTCGGAGGAGGGAGCGGGGAAAAAGGCAGTCAGCATGAAAGAGGTGGAAAAGAAGGCTATCGCCCGGGCCCTGGCGCAGGTGAGGGGCAACCGCCGCCAGGCCGCGCGCGTCCTGGGTATCGGCGAAAGGACGCTCTACCGGAAGATAATCGAGTACGGGCTGCGGTAGGGGAAATCCCCCTCAAAGTATAGCTCCGTCGGGAGCATGCAATAAAATTCGCTTGAAACGATGAGTTTTCTCCCATCCTCCGATGGAAATATCAATTTTGCACCCTGCACTACTGCCAATCTAAACAGGTGAACCGGAACTAAGGCTGAAAGTTCTCATTGTTTACCAGGCAGACTTCTCATATCCTCAGCAATCTTTCTCTCCAGCCATTCCGGGATTTGCCGAGGCGCAGCGAGAATTGATCCCTCGCTATAATTTATTCTGACCACTTCCCACCAAGCGCTCGGATCTGAGTCATTGTAATCATCCGTGGTAAAGCGATACGGTCCATAAGTTTGCACCTCTCCACCCCGTATTCTCACTTGGACTGTGACATCTGCATAGCTGTCATTGTCAAGCGAATAACTATTTATTTTGATGATATAGGTACCGGAAAGCCCAGCTTGGGCGGTGAATGTCTCTGGCCCATATCCCTCAACGTCATCGATGTCGAGAAAGCCTTCGGATATTCGTAGATGGCCGTAGTAACTATGCTCTCCGTTAGGGTTCCAAACGTGAAGGTCTATGTCCGAAGTAGGAGTGTTCCAGGTGAGGGTAATCTCAATGTCCGGGCTGACATAATCCCCATAAACCACAATAATATCGCTATGTCCGGTGTCGCCGTTAGGGCTGTTCGCTCTCAGTTGGATGGTGTTGCGCCCGGATGCAATGGATATTTGCTCGTTAAACCTGCCGCCCGAGACCAGGATTTCGTTGTCGATACCGTTGAAAGTAAGGATAGCGCTTGCCCCAGGGAAAGCCGTCTTGTTACCCGAGGCGTCCTCAAGCTCTATCAAGCCGCTGACCGTTATGACGTTATCGCTGAAGTGCGCATTATTTTGAGGAGTGTAGATAGTAATTACCGGTATCGGCGGGAGTGGATCTCCCAGATTGGCGTTAATCGTATAAGTGCTACCGGCCTCCAGCACGAAATACTCATTGTACTCGTTGTAACCATTTTTATAAAGCCTGACGTGATGGTTTCCTGGAGCCACATCCGTTAACACGGCGGGCGTTAGCCGGTTCATGTTCGTACCATCGAGATATATCGATGCACCTTCCGGCTCAGAGTAAATGACCACAGCGTTGACCAGGGCCACTATGTCTTTCAATTGGCAATTTTTTAATACTACTTCATCAGTCGTTTTGCCTGGGACCACGATCAGATCGTAATAAAATGGGACCTTGTTTGCGATATTTAGGATCTTTAATGGAAATGCGATGTTACCTAACACCTGGTGAATGAGATGAGTATACTCCGCTATTTTGTCGGGATCGGAGGAATATGACCAGAACTCGTACATTATCAATTCTCTATTATCCCAGAATATCTTGCCGGCCGTTTTTATAATTTTAGCCAGATCGCCACTCTGAAATGCTTCCCCAAGATCGTAGCCGAGACGGAAGTTTTTTGACAGCTTCACCAGAACAGCAAGCTTACTTTGCATGTTCATGGATGCGGCAATATCGATTATATCAATAATAACCTGACCAGTATTGCTCCAGGTGGCCAGACCGGGGGCCCTGAATGGATTCAGCCATTGCGGATTACTGACGTTGAATCCCCGGTAAATGTTGACGGTGAGGGATTCATTCGGGGCTGCCGGCAGGATTGTTTTGCCGTCCTCGCCAATCCAGGGAAGTCCCCATCTGCGAGGTTTTTTTTCGATGAATACGGAATTCTTTTCGCTATCACTGCCGTAGTTATGCAGACCGGCGCTGAGGTAGCAATGGTAAGGGTTGTATAGCACCATCCTGCAGTTCTCTGCGCCAAGATAGGGCGGCCCACGGCCGGCCGCCAGCTCCAGTAGGGCCTGAGACTGGATCTCGTCAAAGACCTCCGACGCAATCTCTGCGGCCTTTTCAAACACTTCCGGATGGCTGTCGTCAACCAGAAAGTCCGAACCAGGATTGGCCTGAAATATCCCTGCTATCATGTTTTCCAGTGTACTGAATCCTGGCCGCTGGAGGGCCTTTTGAGCGAAGACTCGTTTCTGTTCAACGTCTGTTCCAAACAATAGAGGATTAAGCATGACTATACCTAATGCTGTCGACCTGTAACTGAGATCAAGGCTTTGCTGCGCACAGAGCGTAGGACCACCGTTCAGATCACTACCCAAGGCGGTAAGGCTGCCTTCGTCGTTGATGAAAAAGCTTAAAAGAGTCGGATTGCCATTGGAATTCACGGCAATGGCAAATGCGCTTTCCATGTCAGGCTGCACATTACAGGAAAACGATCCTTGCGGATCAGGGGGGTTGTCCTCCAAGGGAGATACCACATGGCTAATTGCGTCCACTACTTCTTCCGGGAGATTATTCGTCGTTCCCTTAATAATAAACTCAGGCTCAACAGCAGTCGGTTTACCACTGCCTAATACTTTCAGCAATTCGAGGAGGTCGAAGATATCGGTACGGCCATTCGAGTTTAAGTCAGAGTTTGCATTGGTTGGGGCGCGACTACTTATAATTTTCAGCAGCGCGAGCAGATCGAAAATGTTGATTGAACTGTTGCCGTCAACATCCCCCTTGGTTGAAGCCACTACCAGTGAATATTTACTCTCGATCCCTTCTCCAGTCAAATCGGCGCTCAGAGTATCCTGGCGTCCAGTTGCACATCGAATCGAAACGGTCGTTGAAAACTCGCCTATGGAAGTAGGCGCAAAAGTGACATCGAACGTCTGCAATTCACCCGCTGGAATACTCGCGAAAGCAGGACTGATCGTGAAAGCGCTGTTGGAACTTGCTACGGAACCAACAATCAACTGTTCATCTCCATCGTTGCGCAGGATTAAAAAGCTGCCTGACTTGCGCTCGAGAACGACCTCGCCTAAATCGGGAAATGGATTGCTCAGGACGGGCCGAGCTGCGGTACAAAATCCCGTTAGAGTTACATAGTTGAGGCTGGCCTCGTTGCTATAATGGTTACTGGCAATAATCAAGTTCGCCTGAATGGGGCCGGCTTCTGCGGGAATGTATGACAGAAGGATTTGCTGACTCCCGCCGGGCGCGATCGAACATGAAGTCGGATTGGCGTTGAAATCAGGTGTACTGGCCGTGATGCTGCTGACGTAAAGGGTGGCGAAACCGTTGTTGGAGATGGTCAGTGTTCTTTCCGCGGTGTTCCCCAGACTGATACTGCCAAAATCCAAGGAGCTTCTATTCAAGAAAATCAGAGGGGCTATCATCCCGACAATATTTTCGGGAAATGCATCGGCATAGCTCAGTTCCACGTCAAGTACCGCGGGCAAAAAGACGTACGTTTCCTTTGAGGGCGTTATCGAATAGGTTCCATCCTTGAGCCTGGCGCAGATATAGTATCCGTCCCGGTCAGTCGTTACTATGGTATCTTTATCTTCGCCTGCGATGTGAACTGCCACTCCGTCTATTCCCAGCTCACCCGCAACAATCCTGCCTCGAATACTGTGAATCGTGGCCGGCGCTCCGGGATTTCTGCTTGCAATACGGAATCCCAGGACATCCAGACTAAAATTTGGGGGAGCGAAATTGCGAATTGCCGAACCGCACTTCAGGGCGGCACTCGTGTAATCTCCGCCCCGCACGCTTCTCTGGCTCCCGGTCTCCGGCCCTGGAGGGTCAACTTTCCTGGTCGTATCGTAAGCTGCCGACCACCAATTGTTGCACCATTCCATCGCATTACCGTGCATATCGTACATATTCTGCAGGTTCGGCGATTTCTTCCCCACCGGGTGAATAGTATTGCTGCTGTTATCCATGTACCAACCGACACGGTTGAGGTCTGAGGGTGTATCACCGGAAGAGTATCGGGTAAGGGATCCTGCCCTGCAGGCGTACTCCCATTCATATTCGGTTGGCAGGCGAAAGCCATTCTTCGAGTAATCACAATGCCACGTCTCAAGGTCATAACATGACTCGTAACCCGCCATTTCACTAAGCTTATTGCAAAACTTCACAGCATCGTACCAGGTGACGTTTGTCACAGGAAAACTGCTGTCACTTTTGTTTACCGAAGGGTTGTTACCGATTACCTGTCGGTATAAATCTTGTGTGATTTCGTAAGTAGATATCCAAATATTGCTGATTGTCACCTGATAGACTGGCTTGGCATATTGAAGCAAAACATCATCGTTGGCGTTTGAGCCAATCTGGAAACTTCCATCTGGTATGGAACTCCAAAGAATCCCATGATAGGTGGCGGTCGTGAATGCATGTGCATTAAAGGGAGCAACGGTTTGATTGGATCCATTGATTGTAACCACTACACTTTCCGGCTCGAAGAAATAACCTGTGAGCATGGGAGTTACAGTATAAGTGCCATTATCCAAGCCAGTTATAATATAGTACCCGTTCTCGCCAGAGAGCTGACCCAGACTTATCGCACTGCTTGACACATTAATCAGAACATTTGAAAGTCCTCTGCCTTCGTAATACACATAACCTTGCAGGCTGTTTTTGGCCAAAGAGCTGCCGCCCAGTGACAATGAAAGCATGCCTATGAGTAAAAAGGAGGAACGACTCATTTGTACCTCAGAGGGGTATTGAGTGATAAACTTATTATTGATCGAGAGATGTCACTGTTACATCGTAAATTTCAGCTACTTATCATTTAAAACTTCTCTGAATTTTAATTTCCCAGTGTTGAAAAATCAATTGCATTCTCAAGCCCCTCAAAATGTATTTCTCCAAAAAACATTTAGCCCGGATTAAGCCATTGGATTTTCTTAGGACAGTGCTTTCAGTCGTCGCAGGAAGGGCAATCACAGTGATTAACTTCTGAAGTAGTTTGAACAGTTTTAGGGCCTCCCCTCTTGCCTGCGGCAGGCGCCCCTTTTTTTGCGTGGATTTATCCATTTTCTCCGCCCGTAATTTTTAATTCAATCCGCGCCCTCTTAGAAAAAGGGAAATCAGGGGGTTTAATAAAAAAGGGCACAGCCTGCTGTGCCCCTACGTTTTTTACATTTTAACCGGCCGGCCGGTTTTACTTCTTCACCTTCGTAATGCTCACGTTCCTTAACCTTCCCAGCTCGGGCAGCTCGCCCACCAGCGGCAGGGCGTATTCGATGAATTTCTCCGTGATCCCGTTCGTCCCCTCGATAAACTCCTTGGGCATCGCCACCGTGGCCTTGGCAACTTTGCCGAGCTCCACGATTTCGTAGTCCACCCGGTAGGGATCGTTGCCCAGGCGGCGGATCGCCACGCTGCCCTCGTAGCGGCCGGCCACCGCGGCCTTGACCGCCTCCTCGCCCACCCGCCGGGCCTCCACTGCATCGACTTCTGAAATGATGGTGGGGAAACAGCGCTGCAGGTAGCCGAAAGTGTCAGAGCGCACGCGGCTGATCTTGAGTTTCTCCTTGAGCAGCTCGGCCAGCCGGTCGCCCAGGGCGCCGATACCGGAGAGCTGGACGTTGCCGTGGCTGTCCTTTTCCACGTTCTTGACCAGGGCCTGCACAGTGGGCGTGCCGTTCTTGTCGTGCACCCCCTCGCTGATCGCCACCACGCAGCGGCCGTATTTCTTGAAAGTCTTTTCCACGTCCGCCAGGAAGGAATCGATATCGAAATCGGTTTCGGGGACGTAAACCAGGTGCGGGCCGTCGTCCTTCTGGGTCCGGCCCAGGACGCTGGCTGCGGCCAGGAAGCCCGCGTGACGGCCCATCACCACGCCGATATACACCCCCGGCAGGCTCAGGTTGTCCAGGTTCGCGCCCTGGAA
>JAZDIG010000639.1:0-3742 GCA_043805105.1 Candidatus Glassiibacteriota bacterium
CTGGCTCCGCTGGTGGCCCTTTTCGGCGCGAATTTTACCCTGCTCAAGCTGGAATCGGTTCTCTTTTCCCTGGGCACCGTGCTCATCTCCTGCCTGCTCGCTCTTCGCCTGGCCCGCCCCCTGGTCTGGGCCGCTCTGACCTTGGCCGTGGCCCTCAACCCGGTCCTGGTTGAATATTCGCACTGGGTGCTGTCAGAAATCTCCTTCGTTTTTTTCAGCCTGCTGGCGCTTTATTTCCTGGTCCGCGCCGAGGAAAAAGGCCGGGAAGAGCGATACGGCATCTGGTTCTGGGCCGGGATAGTCTGCCTGGCTTTCACGGTCCACATCCGTTCGGTGGGGTACAGTTTCGTGATCGCCGGCCTGGCTTACTACGGCCTGAAGCGCAACTGGAAGCGGCTGGCCGTCTTCGCCCTGGCGGTGGGCGTTCTGCTGGCCCCCTGGAAGCTGCGCGATATGCACGCCAATCCCGAACAGAAAAGCTACGGCCAGTGGCTCCTGCTGAAAAATCCCTACGAACCCGAACAGGGGTCGATCGGCGCGGGCGGGGTCGCCTGGAGAATAATTCACAATTTCCGTTTCTACTCTTTCGATGAGATGGCGCGGACCGTGATCCACGAGCGGACCCTGGCGGACATGGGCGGCGCGGCCCGTCTTGCGGCCGGCCTGATAAGCCTGCTGGTGTTTATCGGCCTGGCTGTGCGGCTATTGGCCGGCATGCGGTTCATCGAATTGTACGCTCTGGTCTACCTGGGTGTGGTGCTCATCTGGCCCGAAGCCTGGAGCGACGTGCGGTTTATCAGGGGGCTGATACTTCTTTTCCTGCCGGTGCTTATCTATCTGATCAAGCGGCTGCTGGCCGGCGTGCGGTTCATCGATCTGACCAAGCGGCTATTGGCCGGCATGCGGTTCATCGATTATTACGTTCTGGTTTACCTGGGTGTGGTGCTCATCTGGCCCGAAGTCTGGAGTGACGTGCGGTTTATCATGGCGCTAATTCCTTTGTTCCTGCTTTACGCCGGCGATGGAGCGGCCTGGTGCGCCGGCCGGGCCGGGGCTGCCGACCTGGGCCGCGAAAAGGCCGCGGCCGCCGTGGTCTGCCTGCTGGCCCTGGCGGGATTGGCTTCCCAGGCGAGGCTGATGCCGGAGAACCTGAACATGCTGGGCAACTACCTGGCTGGCGACCGCTACGCCGGCTATCCGGACAACTGGCGGCAATTGTTCGAAACTGCCGACTGGGCCAGGGATCACACTCCGGAAAAGGCCACTTTCACCGTGCGCAAGCCCACGCTTTTTTTCCTGTTCAGCGGCCGCCACGCCGAATGCTACCCCTTCACCGCCGACACCGATTCGGTGCTGGCCATGGTGTTCCGTAACGACTACGTGGTTGTGGATGCGGTCAGCGGGACGACCAGCCGCTATCTGGTGCCGGCCCTGGTGCAGCAGCAGAACCGCTTTAGGCTCGTGTTCGACCGTCCCTACGCCAAGGTCCTGGAGGTGGTACATTGAAGGCGCTGTATATCGTCACTTCCTATCAGCGCGACCCCGGCGACGTGATCAACCCCTGGATGGGCGAAACCATCCGCCAGCTCAAAAAGCGCGGGATCGAAGTGACGGTCTACACCTCGAGCTGGAAAGGGCTGGGCGACCACCTGGTGGACGGCGTCCAGGTCAGGCGCTTCCGCTACTGCCCTAAATCCCTCGAAATCCTCTCCCATACCCGGACGATCCCCGACCAGGTGCGCAGTAATCCCCTGGTGCTGCTTTTGATCCCGTTCTACATCCTGTTCGGGGTGGCCGGACTGCGGCGTGTGCTGAAGCTGGAGAAGTTCGACCTGGTGCACGTGCACTGGCCGTTTCCCCTGGCGATTTTCGGCTGGTACGCATCCAGACGGACGAAAGCCCCACTGATCAACGAGTTCTACGGCGCGGAAATCCGCTGGGCGCTGTACCGGCTGAAGATGTTCCTGCCGTTCGTGCGCTGGGCGGTCAACTCCTGCGATATGGTGGTGGCGATCAGCTCGCACACCCGGGATGAAATCCGCAAGCTGTCCGCGGTCCCGGTGGAGATCGTGCCTTACGGCTCGCCGGTGCCGCCGGCCGAACAAACACAAGAAGTATCGCCCGACCCTCGGCGCACGCGCCGGGTACTATTCGTGGGGCGGCTGGTGGAGCGAAAAGGAGTGGAATACCTGGTACGCTCGATGAAACAGATCGACCTGCCGTTCCCCGTGATGCTGGAGGTGGTGGGCGGAGGGCCGGAGCAGGAAAGGCTGCGGCGGCTGGTGGACGAGCTGGGGCTGGGTGAACGGGTGGTGCTGGCGGGCCGGGTGAGCGCCGAACGGCTGCGTGAATACTACCGCGGCTGCGACTGTTTCGTCCTGCCGGCCATCGTCGACTCGCGGGGCGACACCGAGGGCCTGGGCGTGGTGCTGATCGAGGCTCTGTCTTACCGCAAGCCGGTCGTGGCCAGCAATGTCGGCGGGATCGTGGACGTGGTCCTCCACGAAAAGACCGGGCTAACCGTGCCGGAAAAGGACCCCCGGGCGCTGGCCCAAGCGATCGCGCGCGTGCTCACCGACTCTGAGCTCGCCCGCCGGCTCGGCCGCGACGGCTACGAATATATCAGCCGCTATTTCGACTGGAACCGGCTCACCGACCGCTGGGTCGAGCTTTACGGCCGGCTGGTTTCCGGCAGGTGAATCCGGTTCCGGCGGCAAATCTCTTTACGCCTCCCCGCGCTGTTTGCTATTTTACAGGGAACCCGTCCATTCTATAGCGCAAACCGAGGAAGCGAAAAAATGCCGAAAGCTTTGATCACCGGGATCACCGGCCAGGACGGCAGCTACCTGGCCGAATTGTTGCTCGAGAAGGGCTACGAGGTGCACGGCATCGTGCGCCGGGTGGCGCTCGAAGACCCCGAGCACCGGATGTACCGTATCCGTCACATTCTGGACGACATCGAGCTGCACTGCGGGTCGCTGGAAAGCTACCCCAGCCTGTACAGGATAGTCCAGCAGGTCCAGCCTGACGAATGCTACCACCTGGCTGCCCAAAGCTTCGTGTCCTACTCGTTCGAGGATGCTTTCAGCACTTTCAACACCAATATCAACGGCACCCACTACATGCTGGCCGGGATCCATGAGATGGCGCCCGCCTGCCGCTTCTACTTCGCCGGCTCCAGCGAGATGTTCGGCAAGGTGCGCGAGGTGCCGCAAAACGAACATACGCCGTTCTACCCGCGCTCGCCCTATGGGATCACCAAGGTGGTGGGGTTCGAGCTGACCCGCAACTACCGCGACGCCTACGGCCTGCACGCCTCCACCGGCATCCTGTTCAACCACGAATCGCCCAGGCGGGGCTACGAGTTCGTCACGCGCAAGATCACCCGGCAGGCGGCCCGGATCAAGCTGGGACTGGCCCGGGAAGTGCGCCTGGGCAATCTGGAAGCCAAGCGCGACTGGGGCCACGCCCGCGAATACGTCAAGGCCATGTGGCTGATGCTGCAGCAGGAGAAGCCCGACGACTATGTCATTGCCACCGGCCACACCCATTCCGTGCGGGAGTTCGCCGAACAGACTTTCAGCTACCTGGGACTGAACTACGAGGATTACGTCAAGGTCGATGAGCAGTTCTATCGTCCGGCGGAAGTGGAGCTCCTGGTGGGAGATTACTCAAAGGCCCGCCGGGTGCTCGGCTGGGAATACGACATATCCTTCGAAGAACTGGTCCATGAAATGGTGGA
>JAZDIG010000640.1:0-2299 GCA_043805105.1 Candidatus Glassiibacteriota bacterium
ATGCCAGTGCATGCCGGTCGTGTTTTTATTGAAAACCTGCATGCGGTACATGCCGGCGTTGCGTTTGCCCGAGATCAGACTTTTCGTAAATACTACGGGCAGCGTAATAAAAGGGCCGCCGTCGTCAGGCCAGCAGTGCAGTACCGGCAATTGGCCCAGATCCACTTCCTCGCCGCGCCGGATGATCTCTTGACAGGGAGGGTGGGCCATTCTTACTACGCGGGTAAAGTAGCGGGCCAGGCTCAGGCCACGCCACAATAAGCGTAATTTGTCCCTGATGCCTTGCGGCGCCTCCGGCGCGAGGATTTCCTGCAGCCTTTGGCCAAGCTGATCCAGGGTGTTCGTTCCGAGAGCGAGGGCGATGCGTTTGGCGCTTCCGAAGGCGTTAATCAGCACGGGGAAGGCATAACCCTCGACATTTTCAAACAGCAGTGCCTTACCGCCATCCCGGCCTTTGGATACCCGATCGGTAATTTCCGTGATTTCCAGGTTTGACGACACGGTTGCCGGGATGCGGATCAGTTCCTTATTTTCCTCCAACACCTTGACGAAATCATGCAGATTCGCGTAATTCATGAAACATTCATCCTTCTGAGCAACTCTTCCGTGAGCATGGCGGCCAGCAGGAGCACGGAAATAACGCTGTTCACATGAAAAAAGGCGATGTTGATGCGCGACAGGTCGTCAGGTTGGACAATCTTATGTTCCACGACGAGGAGCAGTCCGATGATGATCACATAGGCCAGATAAAAGTGACTCAAGGTAAAGACCCAGTAAAGGGAGAGCAGTGAGACAAAGGTGATGGCGTGCAGCAAAATGGAAAAGTTCAGGGCGCGCCGGATGCCGAGATTAGCCGGCACGGAATAGAGTCCTTCGCGGCGGTCAAATTCCGTGTCCTGACAGGCATAGAGTAAATCAAAGCCCGCAATGTAAGTGCCGAGGGTGAGGGAAAGCACCGCTATCTTCAAGGATAAATTACCTGTTACGGCCAGCCACACACCCAGCGGACCAAGGGCTTGGACAAATCCCAAAATCAGATGGGAGAGCCCGGTGTATCTCTTCGTGTAGGAATAACTGCAAAGGATCAAGAGGACAGGGAATGAAAACCAGAAGCACAGGCGCGAGATAGCTAACGCGGAGAGGACAAAGAGGAGACTGGAGACGCAGACAAAGACGCCTGTTTCTCCCAAAGATATATGGCCGGCCGGTATTTCTCGCCCGGCAGTCCGAGGATTTTTGGCGTCCCAGTGGGCGTCTACCAACTGATTGAACCCCATTCCGGCCGACCGGGCCCAAACCACGGCCATGATAATCCAGAAAACCAGTCGCGGCGTGACGGGGTTTACCCGGTGGGCCAGCAGCAGGGCGGATAAGGCGAAGGGCAGAGCAAAAATAGAATGCTCGAACTTGATCATGCGCCCGTAGACGGCGATTTTAGCAGACGCCTTTAATAATATTAGTAAGTTAAAAATTATTTATTCGTCCTTTGCTGATTAGTTTTGAAGGTGGTTTCATCGAACTTGAGGCGAAGCTTCAGGTAGGGCCCCTCCCCCTGGTAACCGTCACCGGTAAGGTCGGCGTCGAACTTGTCGAAGGAGTACCCGGCGGAGACCCAGAGATTCTTGATCATCCGGTAGCCGACCTCAACTGCGCCCCCCTGATAATGGCTGTTCACCGTATGGCTCGTCAATATCCGGTATTCCGCGCCGATGTCCCAGCGGTCGGTCAGGTCATAGAGTACCCGCGCTGCGATCAGATCCGTATAGACTGAGAATTCCTCGTCCCGGGAAAGCTTCCCCGCATATTTGCCTGTAAACTGTAACCGCGGTGTCGCCTGCCAGATTCCCTCTGACGAAAAGATCCAGGCATCCTCACGGAAGCTCGGCACGGCGGCGGCGTTCGCTTCGTGCTTGTACTCCAGTTTGTTCAGCGCGTTGAAACGGTTCGTGAGGAGCGGCCGGTAGGCAACGCCGACCATCGTGCGGGAGCTCGTGTGCTGTCCGCCCGTTCCCGCATCCTCGGTGAAATACCGCTCCCGGAGGAGGAGTGAATAGTCGGGATGGAGTTTGTAGGCGAGCCCCAATTCGCCCAAGTAAGAATCACGGCCATTGTCGATCAGTTCTCGCCGGTGCTCGAAACGGCTCGTCACCTTTAAATCCTCCTTGGCAAGATACTCCAGACCCAGCGAAGCGGCCACAGCGTCAGGCTCGTTGATACGTTGACCGCCGCTGAGCGTCTTGAGGTATTCGGCGGTCACGTTTCCGGTCACGTTCTTCCCGAGGAAGAACTTGTTCCGGAG
>JAZDIG010000641.1:0-8090 GCA_043805105.1 Candidatus Glassiibacteriota bacterium
CTGGTCAATTACGGTCTCACCGAACTGGTGCCCGGCTCGGTGGTCAACGGCCAGGTGGCTTCCAAGGAACCGGTGCTGGAGGCGATCAACCTGTTGTTCGAGACCTGCAAGATCACGACCCGTCAGATCAACGTGGCCCTGTGCGGCACCGACGTGATAATCAAGACGATCCAGACCGACCGGATGAGCACCGAGGAGCTGCAGAAGACGATTACCTGGGAGGCCGAACAGCACGTTCCCTTTCCGCTGGCCGAGATCAGCCTCGACTACCAGGTGCTCGACCCGGAGGGAGAAGGGGCTCAGATGAACGTCCTGCTGGTGGCATCCAAGCGCGACCTGATCGAGGAGAGGCTGACGTTGTTCGAGGAAGCCGGCTGCGACGTGATGCTGATGGACGTGGACACCTTCGCCCTGCTGAACGCGCTGGAAGCCAACTACGACGCGCCGGTCGAGGGTTGCCACTGTATCGTCCACTTTGGCGGGGAGAGTACGCACCTGAGCCTGGTGCGGCGGGGCCTGCCGATCCTGACCCGCAACCTGCCGGTGGGAGGGCGGAAGCTGGTGGAGATCATCCAGGGCCAGCTCGGCCTTTCCGAAGACGAGGCCTATCTGACGCTTTACGGCGAAGAGGGTGAAGCCGGGCCGGCGGCGGCCAAGCGCGACCTCAAGCCCTTTCTGGACACGCTGTTGGACGATGTCGCGATCGGAGTGAACCGGGCGGCGGCTTTCCTGGAAAGCACGGAGGAGAGCGGCTCGATCAACCGGATCTTCCTCAGCGGCGGCTGCGCCAACATCCACGAAATCAACCGGCTGTTCGAGGAGAAGGTGGGCATCCCCACGGAAATCGCCAACCCGTTGAACCGGATCGGCTTCAAGAGCGAACTGTTCGTGGCGGAACCGGTGGAGAAAGTGGCGCCCACGCTGATGCTCGCAATCGGACTGGGGCTGCGCCAGCCGACGTAAGAGGAGCGTCCGCCGGCGGCGGGCCGAATGCTAAAATGATAAAAATCAACCTGTTGCCGCCCGAAAGGCGGAAAAAAGCCAGGAAGGCCGCTCCGGCCAGGAAAAAGGCCGGCGGGGCCGGACTGCCCAGCTTCAAGCTCCAGCTGAAATTCGACCCGTACGTCGTGGTTCCGGTGGCCTTGGTGGTACTGGTGCTGGTTCTGATTGGCGGCAGCTTTTTCTGGCTGGGCCTGAAGGAAAAGATTATCAAGACCGCGCGGGATTCGATGCGGGTGGAGCTCAACCAGCTCAACCTGGTGATTACGCGCATCGAAAATCTCAGGGGAAGCACCAAGGAGGTCCGCGACCGGATGGAAGTGGTCCTCGAAGTGGACAAGAACCGCTTCCTCTGGCCGCGCATACTGGACGACATTTCCAGCAGCCTGCCCCGCTACACCTGGCTGGAAACCATAAGCGAAATCAGTCCTCTACCCCAGCTGGTGCTGCGGGTGGAGGGCAATACAATGAGCAACATCCTGTTGAGCGAGCTACTGTCCAACCTGGAGCAGACTGAAACGCTGAAAGATGTGCACCTGATCAGCTCCGCCGAGCGTCCCCACGGGGCTTATCAGACCAAGTACTTCGTGATCCAGGTGGCCAGCGCATTCAACCAGCCGCCGGCCGACAGCACCGCCGGCCAGGTGGCCTCGGCCAAGTGAGCCTGCCGAGCCTCGCGGGAAAAGCCGAACGAGACAACCAAAACGGATGAGGTTACGATGACCGTTGTCAGAATCAGAACCCTGCTGGCGCTCTGCGCAATGATCGGGACTTTCGCCGCCACGGCCTGCGACAACGAGCATAACGTGAACGCGGGCAACCTCGTCACTCTCTCCGGCTATGTCTTCAAGTCCCGTTACAACCGCGTGGGCGTCGCGGATGTGACAGTGCACGTCGAAAAGTCCCCGGAAAGCGGCAGCCCCACCGCCATACCGGACTTCCAGGTGCGCACGGACGCCAAGGGCCGCTGGGAGGTGAGGTTCACGCTGAGCTACACCAGCGGCAACAGCCCTCTCGAAGTGGTTCCGCAATTCATCGAGGAGAGCATGCGCATTCTGATGGTAAGTCCGGAGAACAAGTTCCTGGACCTGGGCAGCGGCTTCTCGGTCCAGGCCGGTAAGATTTACAACATCTGGGATGTTTTCCTGGAAGATTTC
This sequence comes from Candidatus Glassiibacteriota bacterium, assembly GCA_043805105.1. GTDB lineage: Bacteria > Gemmatimonadota > Glassbacteria > GWA2-58-10 > GWA2-58-10 > JAZDIG01. The sequence goes on from JAZDIG010000641.1 coordinate 2,157, forward strand.
GTCTCCGCGCAGCCCAATTAAGCCTCAAGGCTCGAACCGGGTGACACTGACATGGCAATCAACGCCAGTAATCCCAAGTTTCAGAAAGCGCTGCTGATCGTTCTGGGGGTAATCGGCGGCGGCTATCTCTACTGGATGTACGTGTTCCGGCCGCAGCTGGAAGAAGTGACCAAGGTAGAAGGGGAGCTGATGACCGTGCAGAGTAACCTGGCCACGGCCCGCGCCGTGGTGCAGGCTGCGGACACCCTTCTTTTAACCGACGAGCTGGCGAAGCGCTTACACGACCTGGCGCTGGCCGAAGAGCTCCTGCCGGCCAAGGAGAATCTGCCCGCACTGCTGAGCGAGATCTCCAGCCTGGGGCAGACCAACGGAATCGATTTCACGTTATTCGAGCCCAAGACGCCGATCCAGCACGAGATGTACCAGGAACGGCCCTACGCTCTCACCATTCACGGCGGCTTCCATCAGACCGCCCGGTTTCTGTCGGACGTGGCCAGCCTTCCGCAGGTAATCAAGCCGACCGCGCTGAGCCTGGTTCGCGATGTAAGCGAGGGCGCCGGACAGGGTGAAACTCTTACGGCTAAATTGACGCTGACCACATACCTGTTGATCCCCGGGCAGCCTGCGCCGCCACCGGCGGCGAAGAAAGGAAAGAAGTGATGCGGGCCGGGAGTCTGAAAATTCTGCTGCTGGCCGTAGCGGTCGTGCCGGCGCTGGCGGCCGCACCGGCGGATTCATCCGCCGCGGATACGTCCAGGGCCGCCGTGCGCCCCGACTCGGGCCTGGGCCGGCACGACTCGACGATGATGCTGGGGGAGCGTTATTCGGGGGAGAACTACCTGGCCCGGCGCGAGCGATTCAGCTATCCCCGGACCAACCGCAGCGATCCCTTCGATTTTCCCATGGGTGAGGAGGCCCTCAAGACTCTCGGCCCCGCCCTCAACGACCTGCAACTGACCGGGATACTGTATACGCCTGACGGGCCCCGGATCGCGATTCTGCTGACGACCAGCGGGGAAAGCTTCCTGCTTCACGAGGGAGACCGGCTGGGCACGGCGGAGCTGAGCCTGATCGAACCATCCATCATCACGTTCGTGATCCGGGAGTACGGCCTGGTGCGTGAATTCGTCATAGAACTGAAACCCCTTGCGGAGGGAACTAATGGCTCAGAATCCTCGAATGCCGGAAACGGTGGCCGGCAGGAGGAGACCGGGCGAGCGGCCGACGAGAGCGGCGGGCCTGCGCCGAAAAAGCAGCCTTAAGCTCGTTCTGCTGGCGCTGGCTTTGCTGGCGTCGGCTTCCGGCACCTCGCCTGCCGAGCGACCCGAGCTGCGCGTGAACGCGCGGCGGATCAGCGTCGACTTTCACGACGCCGACATCCGCAGCGTGTTGCTGGCTTTTAGCGAGTACAGCGGAGTAAGCATCATCGCCAGCAAGAACGTCACCGGCCGGGTTACCGCGCGAATCACCGACGTGCCCTGGGACCAGGCCCTTTTCAGCCTCCTGGGAAGTAACGGCCTGGCGGTGCGCGAAGAGAACGGCATCCTCAACGTAGACACCATCGAAAACATCCGGGCCGCGGAGCAAGTCGAAGACCTCATTTCGCGAATATTCAGGCTCAATTACCAGAAAGCCGACGAGATCGCCCCCACCGTAACGGCGCTGCTATCGGAGCGCGGCAAGCTGCAGGCCAGCGCCGGAAGCAACTCGCTGTTGGTGATCGACATTCCAGACCGCATCGATAAAATAGGACAGGTACTGACCGAGCTGGACAAGGAGACGCGCCAGGTCGAAATATCGGTCAGGCTCACCTTCGTCAATAAAAGGTCTCTGCGCGAGATGGGTATCGACTGGCGCACGACCAACATCAACAATCCCCTGACCGACACCCGCTTCGACGCCAGCGCCTCCAGCGCGGCTAACGTAGCCAGCGCACATACCACACTGGCCGTGGGCACCATACGCAAAGGGGTCAACATTACCGCCATCCTGTCAACCCTCGAAGACATGAACAAAGCGCGCACCGTGGCCAATCCGGTGATCACCACGCTGAACAACCTTTCGGCCAGGGTCCTGGTCGGACAGCGCACGCCGCTGCGGGTGGTCGATTATGGGACAGTCGGAACCACCGAAACTGCGGCGCGGGCCACTACCCAGATGGTGGAAACCGGAGTCAAGCTCGAAGTGCTGCCGCAGATCACGGAAAACGACAAGATTCTGGTGCAGATTCTGGCCGAGAATTCGGACGCGGAGAGCGGCCCGGACGGCGTGTTCTTCCGGACCCAGGAAGCCAGTACCCGGCTGTTGCTGGATGACGGGGCCACCGGTGCGATCGCCGGGCTTACCGTGCAGAACGAAACCAAGGTCAAGACGGGGATACCGGGGCTGGGCAATGTGCCGTTGTTGGGGCGTTTGTTCAGCTACCACAAGGACGTCGCCGAGGAGGAAGAACTGGTGATAATCATCACCGCGAAGATCATCAAACCGACGGAACCGTCCGGCGACGTTCCACCCTCCGAACCGAAAGCGCCTGGAGGTGAAAAATGAGTGCGACCAGGGGAAGACTTTTCACCGCCTGCCTCGCCCTCGCCGCCCTCCTGCTTACTCTCACCTGCGGTGAAGACAAAGGCATCCCCACCGGGAGCCTGGCCCGGCCGGATGTGCTGAAAAAAATATCCGGCGACAAACAGGGCGGCGTCCGCCTGCAGATCCTGGAGCAGCCTTTCACCGTCCAGGTGCTTGACAGCGACGGCAACCCGGTGCCCAGCCACACGGTACGCTTCGAGGTGACCGGCGGCAACGGAAGCATGGCCGGCTCCAACGAAAAAGCTCAGGAAGCGGTTACCAACAACAGTGGAATCACCAGCGCCTATCTGGTTTTCGGCACAGACAGCCTGTACTCCGTGACCGCCACCGCCACCGGTATATCCGGCGCCCAGCTCAGCGGCTCGCCGATGGATTTCAGCGCATATGCGAAAGGGGCGGCGGGGGACACCAGCGGCGGGGGTGGAGTCGGGCCGCCGCCCACCACCGGAGCATATACGGTCGTGGGAGTGAGCCTGGGCGTAGACACGGTGGGGTCGGTGGGCCGTATTTTCAGGACCCCGCTGGCGGTCAGAGTCACGGATTCGACCGGGGCCGGCGTACCCGCCGTGGATATTTTCTACAGTGCTTTCATCGGCGGCGGAGTATTCGACATCGACACCAAGACCACCAACTCGTTCGGTGTGGCGGCCAATGCGGTGCGCCTGGGATACCTGCCCGGGATCAACATCATCCAGGCCTCGGTGGTGCTGCCCAACGGCAGCGTGGGCCGCGTGCAATGGCGGATCCTGGGCGTACGCGACGTGGACGTGAAACAGAACGCCTGGGACATCGCGATGGTGCTGCCCGAGGGAGTCGACAGCCTGGTGGGCGTGGCCGGCCAGGAACTGCCGATACCGCTGGTGGTGGCGGTTACCGACACGTTCGGCAGAGGCTCGCCGCAGCAGATTGTCACCTGGCTGGTGGAGACCGGCGGCGGGATTTTCGATTTCAGCGATCAGGTTACCAGTACGACCAGCTCCGAGGGAATCGCCCAGGCTCCGTTCACGCTGGGACCCAAGCCGGGTCTGAACCGTGTCCGGGCCACAATCATCCGCGATGACGGCACGCCGGTGAGCGTGTTTTTCGACGTCTGGGGCATAGTGGCCCCGCCGGTGGCCCAGGCCGATACGATCCTGATCGTCTCCGGCAATGGCCAGACCGGGGAGGTCAACGCCCTGCTGCCGCTGCCGTTCGTGGTCCGGGTGCTGGACGATAGCGGCGATCCGATGCCCGGAGTGGACGTCACATTTTCGGTCAGGCAGGGTGGTGGGGCGATGGGTAAGGAGACCGAGGATCCGGCAGAGAAAAATTATCTGACCCTCAAAACCGACGTCCAGGGCCAGGCGGTGATCACCCTGCGCCTGGGCCCCGGCCCCGACCTCGACAACGTGGTGGTGGCCGAAATCCGCCGGACGGACGGACAGGTGATCAGCGTGAATTTCAGCGCTCAGGCCCTGCCTATCCCGGACACGGCCAACAAGCTTTACATCATGAGCGGCAACAACCAGGGCTGGGACGGTGAGTACGCGGTGGGGTCTTTGCTGCCGCTTCCGCTTGTGTTCCGAGTGGTTGACACGACCCGCACGGGGGTGGGAGGTGATACGCTCGGGGCACCCATTTCTAACTTCCCTGTTATACTTACTGCATACGGGCCAAGTGGAGATGGTTCGCTCAATGATAGTCCGAATGTCGAACCAAACGGAACGGGAAGACTTGAAGCGAGGACTGACGCAGATGGTCTGGCGGCAGTGAGATTTACCCTAAACTCACAAACCGGTGGACCTGATGATATTGCCGTACTCAGGGGGAATAATATTGTCGTAGCTGTTGCCGTCTTTGCCGACGGCAGCCAGGATTCGGTAATTTTCAGGGCCACCGCGGTGCCGCAGGCCCCGGCGAATATTAGCGCCGGCAGCTCGACCGACCGCACTGCGGCAGCCGGCGGCTCGCTTGGCGGGCTCAGCGTATCGGTAACAGACGCCAAGGGCAACATGGTGGCCGGGGCCGGGGTGAGCTGGAGTATCGGCAGCCTGCCGGCCGGCGGGTCGGCATCGCTGTCCACTTACTCGACCACTACCGACACTTACGGCCGGGCCTCGATCAACGTTACCCAGGTGAGCACCAAGACCGGCGCCATGAAAGTTTCCGCCTATCCGGGATTCGAAGCCAATCCAGTCACCTTCACCATCACGGTGAACCCGGACGTTCCGGCGGAGATCGTACTTTCGGGCGGCAACGGGCAGTCGAGCAAGGCCGGAACCGCCTTCGCCAAGGGTCTCAGGGTGCTCGTCTTCGACCGCTACCGCAACCCGATCAAGGACGCGCTGGTCAGCTTCACGGTCACCGGCGGCAGCGCCTCGCTGGACAACAACGCCGTGGTGACAGACGCCGACGGCGCGGCCCAGAGTATCTGCACGCCTTACGTCGAGGGTGCGATCACGGTCGAGGCTTCGACCACGATCAGCGGGGCAACCCAGAAGGTCACTTTCAACCTGACCGCCACCGTGCCCTGAGCGGCCGGAACGGACAGAATAATAGAAGGGGCGGCCGGAGCGGCCGCCCTTTTTTATGCTTGGATACGAATCTTACCGGATAATCCACGGGATACGGTTGGCCCGGCCATTCCGCTGCAGTGGGGGTTCGCGAACCGCCCCTACGACGAATTTCTCACCTTTGGCAGGGGGACTCAAGGGGATTTGCCCGGCCGCCAGGGCGAACACAAGGTTCGCCCCTACAATAATTTTCTCTCCACGGCAGAGGTGAACACAGGGAGATTTGTTTAAGGCCTCGAGAAAAAAGCTCTATTTCATCTATGCCGTCAAGCCTGTAAAATTCGCTTCTGACCGGCTTCATCTGATGAATACGCTCAGTCCCAGCCTGGCCGCGAGGGCGGAATCGTCCAGGTCACCGGAGAGCTTCTGCACCCCCAGCCGGCCGGTCAGGGAAGCGACCCTGCCGATCCGCAGGTCGAGGTTATAGAAGAGGTCCAGGATGTTGTAGTTGACAGCGACCGTGCTGCCGGAGGCTTTAGTGTCGGCGCCCAGGGAGCGGCCGAGCTGCAGGCCGATCCCGCTGCGCCAGGGCAGAAGCGAGCTGAAGTGGTAGACTCCGCCCAGGTGGGCCACCGGACTGTCCAGGTCGAGGCGGTCGAAAGTGTAGTAGCCCAGGCCGGCGAAGACTTCGAACTTGTCGAGCACCAGGCCGGAGAAGCTCACCTCCCCCAGGGTGATACTATTGTCGTGGTTGGCCGCCCCGGCATCGACAATGATACGGACCCGGCCTATTCCGAGCTGGGCCGGGGCGCGGCCGGCGGTAAGCGCCAGGCAGGATACGACCAGGAGCGCGATC
>JAZDIG010000642.1:0-2107 GCA_043805105.1 Candidatus Glassiibacteriota bacterium
GATCGGCGGGCCGGTCTACCTCCCCGGCAAGTTCAACCGCGACCGCGACAAGCTCTTCTTCTTCCTCTCGCAGGATTTCACGGGCACCAAGACGAACTGGGGCACCTACCTTTCGTGGATGCCGACCGACCTCGAAAAGAGCGGCAACTTCTCGAACTCGCGAGATGTAAACGGAAGCCCGATCACCATCAAAGATCCCACGACCGGCAAGCAGTTTTCCGGGAACATCATCCCGGCCGACCGGTTGAATAGGTACGCCAAGGCGATCATGTCACTTCTTCCGAGTCCGAATTACACGGACCCGAATGCGTATTCCGGGGCATGGCGATAAGCGTTCCGGGGGCATGTCGATAAGGATTCCGGGATGATGTCGATAGCGATTCCGGGATGATGGCGATAAGGATTCCGGGGTTGCCGATAATATCGGCGGAGCCCGGAACGGCTATCGCGATCCCCGGAACGGTTTTCTAAGACCGGCTTCACGAAGCGCGCTGGACAGGCCAGCGGCAGCCTGGTCTCCACTGAAAGGTGGAGGATTCAGATTGCCGCAAGAGAGGTTGTCCATGCGCAAGCTCAAAGAAGCACTCAGACTGCATTCCCTCGGGCTCAAACAGCAGCAGATCGCGTCTAGTTGTTGCATCTCCCAGAGCACGGTTTCCGAGTACCTGCAGGCCGCCCAGGTGACGGGATTGAACTGGCCCCAGATCGCCGGGCTGGACGAGCGGGAGTTGGTCGCCCGGCTGTTCCCCGAGCGGGTCGCGGCCCTCCGGCGGGGCCAGTACCCACCGCCGGACTTCGTCGTCGTCCATCGGGAACTGCAAGCCCACAAACACGTCACCTTGCAGTTGCTGTGGGAGGAGTATCGCCAAGCCTGTCCCAACGGCTACCGCTACAGCCGCTTCTGTGAGCTGTATCACCGGTGGCGCTCGAAGCAGGATGTGGTCCTGCGCCAGCAACACCGCGCCGGCGAGAAGATGTTCCTCGACTGGGCGGGCGACACCGTCCCGGTGTATGACCGTAAGACGGGCGAGCCGCGGCCGGCCTCGATCTTCGTGGCGGTACTGGGCGCCTCCAGTTACACCTTCGCCGAGCCGCGCTGGACGCAGGCCCTGCCGGACTGGATCGGTGCGCACATCGACGCCTTCGAGTTCTTCGGCGGTGTGCCGGAGATCGCGGTCCCGGATAATCCCAAGACCGGAGTAACCAAAGCTTGCCGCTACGAGCCGGAGCTGAACCGGACTTACCAGGAGATGGCCGCGCACTACGGCGTAGCCGTGGTGCCCGCCCGGCCCCGCAAGCCGAGAGACAAAGCCAAAGTAGAAGCCGGCGTCTTGTTGGTCGAACGCTGGATTCTGGCCGCCTTGCGCAAGCACAAGTTCTTCAGCCTGGGCGAATTGGACGAATCCATCGCCGGGTTACTGGAGCGCCTGAACCACCGCCCCTTCCGCAAACGCGAGGGCACGCGCCGGACTCTGTTTGAAACGCTGGACCAGCCCGCTCTGCGGCCGCTGCCGGCGGAGAGGTATCAGTACGGGGAGTGGCGCACGGCCCGCGTCAACATCGACTATCACATCGAGTTCGAGCGCCACTACTACAGCGTGCCCTACCAGCTCACCGGGCAGGCAGTGGAACTGCGCGCCTCGCCGGCCACGGTGGAGATCTTTCATGCCGGCGTGCGCGTGGCCAGTCATGTTCGCAGCAGCGTCCGGCATGACGCCACCACGGTCACCGAGCACCGGCCCAAGAGCCACCAGAAGTACCTGGAGTGGACACCCTCGCGATTGGTCCAGTGGGCCGCCAGTGTGGGGCCGGCCACCGCCGCCGCGGTAGAGCGCATCCTGGCCAGCAAGCCACATCCCGAGATGGGTTTTCGTTCCTGCCTGGGTGTCTTCCGCCTGGCCAAGCAATACTCGACCGAGCGAATGGAAGCAGCCGCCCGGCGCGGCCTGGCCTTGAACGCCTGTTCCTATCAGAGTCTCAAGTCCATTCTCGAACGCGGCTTGGACAGTCTGCCCGTGGAGCCCGTGCCGCCCAGCCGGCGACCGGTGGAGCACGACAACATCCGCGGAGCGGATTACTTCGACAACCCCAATCTTCAGTGAGGAAT
>JAZDIG010000643.1:0-2505 GCA_043805105.1 Candidatus Glassiibacteriota bacterium
GCTCAAAGGAGTCCTGGCCGCCCGGATTTTCGCCGGCATTCAGCTTGCCGACCGGATAAGAAAGAACACCGGCCGCCGGCCATCGTCCGGCGGGCCAGCCCCGGCCGAAAAAATCGTGGTGGAGTATCCCGCCGAGGGGAAAGCCATAGCCTACGACGACCACGCCGGCCAGGTGCCGGCGCGCTGGAGCGGTCCGGACCAGGCCGAATACCTGGTGGAGTACGAGGTGGGCCGGGGCAAGTACTACTTGACCGGCAGCTTCCCGGTAAAAGGCAACGGCCAGACTTTCGGCCCTTTCAACCGGATGTTCTGGCGCATACTACCCCAGTACAACCCCTGGAAGGTCAGGGTGGTGCCGGCGACCAGGCCCGATCTGGCGAGCGACTGGTGTACTTTCAGCTTCGAATGACCGCGGACACCGGGCCGGGCTTTCTTTCATTCACTGAGTGAATGACTTATATTGGACGCGGCCGGAAGAGCCGGCCGCCTGACCGATTACGGCAGAGGACAGACAGGAATTGAGCACAAAAATCAAGATCGCCGGCGTGGTAGGCGCCAGGCCCAATTTCATGAAGATCGGGCCGCTGTCCGAGGCGCTCAGGGGCCGGCCCGACCGGTACGAATTCGTGCTGGTGCACACGGGTCAACACTACGACGAGATGTTGAACGAGGTTTTCTTCCGGGAGCTGGGCCTGCCCCGGCCCGACGTCCACCTGGGAGTAGGATCCGGCAGCCACGGCGAACAGACCGCCCGGATCATGCTCGGCATCGAAAAAACCCTATCAGAAATCGCACCGCACCTGGTGGTGGTGGTGGGCGACGTCAACTCCACCCTGGCCGCCTCGCTGGTGGCCAGCAAGCTCGGGATCGCCGTGGCTCACGTGGAAGCCGGCCTGCGCAGCCGTGACCGCCGGATGCCGGAAGAGATCAACCGGATCGTTACCGACCACCTCAGCGACATCCTCTACACGCCCACCGGCCTGGCGGACGAAAACCTGCTGGCCGAGGGTATTCCGGCGCAGAGAATCTGCCTGGTGGGCAATATCATGATCGACACCCTGATCCGGTTCCTCGCCCTCGCCGATAAAATGAACACCCTCGGCCAACTGGGCCTGGTGGAAAAAGAATACGGCCTGGTCACCCTGCACCGGCCGTCCAACGTGGACGATCCCGCAATCCTGGCCGGAATCGTGGAGGCGCTGGTGGAGGTTTCGAGCCGGCTTACGCTGGTTTTTCCGGCCCACCCGCGGACAGTCAAGATGCTGAACAGTTTCGGTCTGGCCGGCCGGCTCGAATCCGCCGGAGGAATCAGGCTGGTGGAGCCCCTGGGCTACCTGGATTTCCTCCGCCTGATGAAGTCCGCCCGCCTCGTGCTGTCGGATTCCGGCGGCATCCAGGAAGAGACCACTTATCTGAAAGTCCCCTGCCTCACCCTGCGCGAAAACACGGAAAGGCCGGAGACTCTGCGGCAGGGAACCAACGTGCTGGTGGGCAGCGACCGCGGCCGGATCGTCGAGGAGGCCTTCAAGGCGATCCGCGGCGAGAGCGCCCCGGGAGGCGCTCTCGAATTCTGGGACGGCCGGGTGGCCAGCCGGATAGTCCAGGACCTCGAAAGCCGGCGCGACTACCTCCTCGCCTCCCCAGACGAACGAACGAGCCCGGAAGCCTTGCAGGTGGAATTACCGGTCAATCGAGGAGAGACATAAATGGCGGAACCCGAACGGAATTTCTTCGCCCACGAGAGCTCCTACGTGGACGAGGGCGCCCAGGTCGGCCAGGGAACCAAAATCTGGCATTTCTGCCACGTGATGCGCGGAGCCGTGGTCGGCCGGGACTGCAATATCGGACAGAACGTGGTGATCCACCCCACCGCCGTGGTGGGCAACGGGGTCAAGATCCAGAACAACGTATCGGTTTACGACCGCGTGATCCTCGAGGATGACGTTTTCTGCGGCCCCTCGATGGTCTTCACCAATGTGATCAATCCGCGCAGCCATACGCCGCGCAAGAACGAATACATGAAAACTCTGGTCAGGCAGGGAGCCACTATCGGGGCCAATGCCACCGTGGTCTGCGGCAACACGATCGGCCGGCACGCTTTTGTCGGCGCGGCCTCCCTGGTGACCCGCGACGTGCCGGACTACGCCCTGGTGTTCGGCGTGCCGGCCCGGCTGCAGGGCTGGATGTGCCGCTGCGGGGTGCGCCTGGAGCTGGGCACCGGCAGCCGGGACACCGAAGAAGCGACCTGTTCGGCCTGCGGCAAACCCTACCGCCGGGAGGGCCACCGGGTCGAGGAAATTCCGGCCTGACCGGCACTGGAAGGACCGAAAGAGTCAATGGAGCGAGCACTGTATCTGGTGGCCCTGGAGAACGTTTTCGGCAACGCGATTTTCGAAAACCAAGTGAAGAAACTGCTCCTGCGGCTCAAAGCCCTGCACGGCGGAGAACTCGAACTGACCCTGATGCTCCTGTTGCCCTGGATCGAGGTCACCCGGAGGGGGTTTC
>JAZDIG010000644.1:0-3436 GCA_043805105.1 Candidatus Glassiibacteriota bacterium
TTCTTGACATGCAGCTTCAGGCTGGGCGCATCCTGCACGCCGGTGGCTTCCTTGATGGCCACCAGGACTTTATCCTTGTCCGGCGAGGGTTCGAGGCGTTCGAGGGTGGCCGGCAGCCTCATCCCCAGCAGCCGGTAGTAAGCGATGATGTCCCCCGACTCCAATTTCCCCTCGGCGATGGCCTGCGCCCGGACGAAGAACAGGCCCAGGGCCGGGGTGGAGGCCAGCTCGCGCTCGATGAACCCATACACGCCGTCCAGCTCCTCGAGGCCGGTCACCGAGGCCAGGTCGGTTTCGAGCTGGCGCTGGACACCCTCCATCAGCTCGCGCAGGCTCACCAGGGGCAGCGGGAAATGGGGCTGAAGAGGGATCGCGGCCAGGATGCGCGCCGCCCAGAGGTCCGGATGGCGGCGTACCTCGGCCATAGGCCAGGCGGTCGCTTCGTTGAGAAAGGAACGCACCACCGGCGGCATCAAAAGCGGGGTCTTGAGCGATATGACGAGCTGGCGCAGCGAGGCCACCAGCTTGTCCCGCACCGCCGGGTCGCGCCTGAGGCTGGAAACCACGTCCGGCGGCAGGTGGCGGATAAAGAACAGGTTGAGCTTGCGGTCGCCGCTGGCCAGGAATGCCAGCAGGTCGTCCTTGGTGGGACGCTGGCCCGGCTCCCGCTCCCGGGAGATTTCATCGAGCACCCGCTCGATTACCGACATCAGTGCGGCCCGGCCTACTACGGCCGGCGCCGGTTTCTTTTCGTTCATGGGGATCGTTCCGCCGTTTCAGCCGGAGTGCCCACCGCCTGCGGCCCGCTTACAACTGCGGCAGGTAGCGCTTCATTTCGTACTCGCTGATATGCTTGTGGTAGCGCTGCCACTCGATATTCTTGTTCTGGACCAGCTTGTCGAAAAGGTCGTCGCCCAGGCATTTTCTGACCAGGGCGCTTCCTTCCATGCAGCGCACCGCGTCCAGGAGGTTGCCCGGCAGGCGCTCGATTCCCCGCCGGACGAGCTGTTCGGCAGTCATCTCGCTCAGATCGTCTTCCACCGGCTCGGCCAGCTCGTAGCTCTTCTCGATCCCCTCCAGGCCCGCGGCCAGCATCACGGCGTAAGCCAGGTAGGGATTACAGGCCGGGTCGGGCACGCGGAACTCGCAGCGCACCGCCTGGATCTTGCGCGGATTGAACGGCGGGACCCGCACCAGGCTCGCCCGGTTGCGCACGGCCCAGGTGATGTGCACCGGGGCATCGTAGCCGGTGACCAGCCGCTTGTAGGAATTGACCCACTGGTTGGTGATGGCCACGATCTCGGCGGCATGGCGCAGCAGGCCGGCGATGAAATGGCGGGCCAGGGGGCTCAGGTGCTGAGGGTCGTCCGGGTCGTGAAAGAGGTTCTTCTCGCCGTCGAACAGCGACTGATGGACGTGCATCCCGCTGCCGTCGTGGTCGGCCAGGGGCTTGGGCATGAAAGAGGCGTAGAAGCGGTTACGCAGGGCCACTTCCTTGACCACCAGCCGGTAGGTCATGGTGTTGTCGGCCATGCTGAGCGCATCCTCGTAGCGCAGGTCGATCTCGTGCTGGCTGGGAGCGATCTCGTGGTGGCTGGACTCCACCGGCACGCCCATGCTTTCCAGGGTGAGCACGGTGTCGCGGCGCAGGTCGCTGGCCACGTCCAGGGGGGTGAGGTCGAAATAGCCGCCCTGGTCGAGCCCCTCGGGAGACAGGTTGTTCCTGAAATAGAAGTACTCCAGCTCCGCGCCCACGTAGTAGGTATAACCCATGCCGGCAGCCCGTTCGAGGCTGCGCTTGAGCACCTGGCGCGGATCGGAGGCGTAAGGAGTGCCGTCCGGCCAGAAGATGTCGCAGAACATGCGGGCCACCGCCTGGCCTTCCCCGCTCGAACGCCAGGGCAGAAGGCAGAAGGTGTCCGGGTCGGGGTGGGCCACCATGTCGGTCTCGTCCACGCGGGTGAAGCCCTCGATCGAGGAGCCGTCGAAGCTCTTGCCCGAATCCAGCGCCTCCTCCAGCTCCTCCACCGTGATCGCGAAGCTTTTTAGGAATCCCAGCATGTCCGTGAACCAGAGGCGGATGAACTTTACCCCGTGGTCACGCGCCATCTTCATGACGTACTCTTTGTTATCCTGGTTCATCTCGGTTTCTCCCGGTCGTAAACAGGGTCCGGTACAGATTCAATCCGCCGGAAAAAAGCGGCCGACGAACTCGACCGCCTCGCTGAATATGCTGGTCGGGCGGCCCCGGTCGTCCAGCTCGAGTACGATGATGCCGTGGAAGCGGGGATCGCCGAGCGCTTCGCGAAAGGCTTTCCAGTTCACCGAGCCGGCTCCCGGCACCAGGTGCAGGTCCATGTGCATGCCCCAGATGTTGTCGTTCATGTGGACGTTGAAAATCCGGTCGAGGTGGCCGGTGAATTCGGCCACCGGGTCGCCGTTGTTGAAGACGACGTGGCCGGTGTCGAGGCAGAGGCCCAGGTTATCCCGGCCGCAGGAGGCGACGAAGCGGTAAAGTTCGGCCACATTCCGGCCGTAGCGGCGGCTGCGGTGAGCCGGCATGTTTTCGATCGCCAGGCTCAGGCCCCGGGCGCCGGCCGCATCGGCCAGACGCAGCAGCGAATCCTCGGTGCGGCCGGCGGCCTCCCGGTACTCGCTGTCCGACTCGTCCCGGCCGGCGACCACCGGATGCACCACGAGCTGTGAGGCTCCCAGTATTTCCGCCTGCTCGAGCGAGCGCCGCACGAGCGACTCCCATTCTCTCATCCGCGCGGCCGGATCATCGTTGTGCTCGAGGGTAAAGGGGGCGTGGATCGATGTGACACGCAGGCCCAGTCCGTCGCAGAGGCGTCTGGCTTCCCGGGGCTCGAGGTCCGGATTTCTCGGATCGAGGTGCTTGTTGTTGCCCCAGACTTCCACGTTGACGAAACCGCCCTCGGCGATTTTCTCCAGCGCCGCGCCCAGGGGAAACTTGAGGAAGTTCGTAGTGGAATAGGCCAGTTTCCTGCCTTCCAGCACTTCATCGACTTTCGACGTTATCCGTTCATTCATTGCCGCTCGAATCTCCGCTCACCTTCCGTCCGATCCGGTTTCCGGTCCGGCCGATGATTTCACTTTGGCTTCCCAGTCCACGAAACGCAGCACCAGGTTCCGGTGGCGCGAAAGATCCTCGGCCAGCCGGCTTTCCTCACCGCGGGGATAGCCCATCCGGCGGGCCAGGAAGAGGAATTCCTCACTCTTGCGCATTGGCACCACCAGGTCGCGGGCGTTGCCGCGCAGGATGCGCAGGGAGTTAATCAGCCGGCGCAGGAAATCGTGCCCCGCCAGCAGCGCCTCGAACTCCTCCCCGCCGATGTAGCCGCCGGCGTGCAAGGCTTTGAGGGCCTGGCGGGTCGAGGTCTGGCGCACGGAGGGGTCGGCCCTCCCGTGAAAAATC
>JAZDIG010000645.1:0-3627 GCA_043805105.1 Candidatus Glassiibacteriota bacterium
CCGGGCTAAATCGCCATTATCCGCTTGACGTATTCGTCGAACAGGCGGTACCAGATTTCGACGCAATCGGCAGGCACAGTTTCGGCCGTATCTTCCGGCCGGTGCCAGAGGGACTGCAACTGGTAGCCGTCGCTGTTGACATAGACCGCCCGGGTTTCCCCGGAGCGGAACGGCAGGCCGTCCAGCATGAAGCCATCCGTGCCTTCCCAGCGCGGAGTGCCGGGGATTTTCAGTTCTTCGTCGATCTGGCTTATCATCCGCATGATCTCGTCGTCAGCGGTGTTGATTTTCATGTCCGGCCCCCAGGTGAGCGAGTCGAGATTCACCAGGTACTTGATCTGGTCGAAGGTGCCCTCCGCTTTCCGGCGTTCGGCGTAATGGATGGCGCCGAGCTTGTCGTACTCTTCGCCGGTGGTGGCCAGGAAGGTGAGCCGCTTGTCGTTGCGGGCCGCCGAATAGGCATGGGCCATCATCAGCATGGCGATCACGGAGGCGGTGTTGTCGTTGGCTCCGGGGCTGGAGTAGACCGTGTCGAGGTGGGCGATGAAAAGCATCTCCTCCCGGGACTGGCCCGGAATCGAGCCGACCACGTTGGCGGTCCTGGTTCCCGGCTTGAACTCGACCAGCGAGTGGGCCCGCACGATAGTCCGGTCCGAGATGGCCGCCTCCAGCACCCGCCGGTCCTCCAGGCCGATGTTGAAAGTGGGCAGGCACTTGACCGGTTTCTTGAAACTGTAGTAGGGAAGGGGTACCGCCCTGCCGTAGCGCGCCAGGGTGACATAGGCGAGCTGTTGGTCCGTGTCCGGGTCGACAATGGCGAACGGCACTCCGCCCTCGTCGTCGATCCTGCGCAGCACGCCGGTCACTCCCGGTTCGCCGGTTCCGGACGAGCCGTGGCCGGGATAAGTCTCCAGCTTCTGGCCAGCTACGCTGAATTCCGGCTGGCCTTTCAGCACCCACCTTTCGAATTCGAACGTATCGAGGTAGACTTCAGGCAGGGCTTTATCCATCTCTTCCTTTACCACCCGGGCCGCCCGGTCGTATTCAGGGCTTCCCACCGGATGGGGGCCGATTTCGGTACAAAGCTTCTGCAACATGGACTGGAGATAGGCATTACGGTCGGCTTCGGTACTGACCAGGTGACGGCTGTCAGGGTAGGGGCGGCGGCTGGAGCAGGCCGCGACCAGGGGTAAAGCCAGCGCGGCGGCGGTCCTGCCGAGAAAAGTTTTTCTTCGCACCGGTGAATCCTCCCGATGGCGTGTCGAGGTGACCGCCGGCGTTGCCGTGGGTTCGGAAGCTCGAGAAAAGTGGAGCTTTGGCCGAGGGCGACTTGACAGGCAGTCTGCGGCGGTCAAATATTTGACTGCTCTTGGGCTCAATCGGGAATATAACCATGTTGCGATTTCCTTTCAAAAGTTTTTCAGCCGAGCCGGCGGTGCGCTGTCTGGCGGTAGTTTCTGCAGCCGCGCTTTTCTTCAGCCTCAGCCTCGCCTGCGGCTTCGTGCAGTGGGACGATTCGCTGCTGACCGGCAAGCTGGCGGTCAGGGGTTTCACCGCCGACCACCTGTCGGGAATCCTCGTGCCGCGGGGAGCGGCCTACCAGCCCGTGCGCGATCTGGCCTTTTCGCTGGTCTACCGGTTCGGGGGGTTCGACCCGTTCGGCTACCATCTGGCCAATTTCCTGCTCTACCTGCTGGCGGTGGCCCTCGCCGTGCGCACGCTCGAAGTTCTCGTGCGCTACGCTCCTGGGGCGACCGATACGTTCAAGTCCGGGGCGGTCTGGCTTGGGGCGCTGCTTTTTGCGCTGCACCCTCTGCACGTGGAAGCGGTGGCCTGGGTGCAGGGGAACAAGGACCTGCTGGTGACCGTCTTCTTCCTGGCCGCTTTCCTCAGCTACGAAAAATACGCCAGGGGGGAGGCCGGCCGGCCGTGGTATGCGGCGAGCTACGTCTTTTTCCTGCTGGCCCTGGCCTCCAAGCCCAACGCGGCGGCCTTCCCGCTGGTGATCCTGGCTTTCGACCTCACCCTGGGCCGGGGCCACCTGGAGCGTTCGGGCGGGAAGCTGACAGCCCGGCTGTGGCGGCGCTACCTCCCATACCTGCTGCCGGCGCTGGCGCTGGCGGTCTATTTTATCTTTTTCACCGAAGCCTTCAGCGCCGGCCGGCTGGGTGCGGAAAACTTCCTCGTCCTGCCCCAGGTACTCTGGGACTACTACCGGCTGATACTGGTTCCGGCGGGCCTGTTGCATCGTTACCCCGACCCGGAGTTCACCTCGGCCCTCGATCCGGCTTTCCTGGCCGGGCTGGCCGTTACCGTGGCGATTGCAGTCGCGGGCTGGCGCAACCGCCGGCGCTGGCCGCTGACCTTTTTCGGGCTGTGTTGGTTTTACCTCTGCTGGCTGCCGCACTCGAACCTCGCGCCCATCGCCATCCGCCTGGCCGACCGCTACGTGTTTCTGGCCCTGCTGGGAGTGTGCCTGGCCGCCGGAGAAGTGTTCGGCAGGGCGGTGGAAAGAAGAAAAGCCGCCGGCCGGGGGCTGGTCCGGCTGGCGGGGGGAACGGCGGCGGTCTGTCTGCTGTTGGGCCTGCTGAGCGCCCGCCGGTGCCTGGACTGGAAAGACGGGCTCACGCTCTGGGGCCGCGCAGTCAGCGCGCACCCGGAATCGGAATTCTTCCGGCTCGGCCAGGCGGATGCCTTCATCGCCGCCGAGCAGTACGACCAGGCCTTCGCGGCCTACAAAGCGGCCTGCTGGATCAGTCCCGACGACTCCCGGGCCTGGATCGGGATGGGCTATATCCGCAAGCGGCAGGGCCGGCTGCAGGAAGCGACGGACTGCTACGAGAGCGCCCTGGCGGTCGACAGTACCAGCTTTAACGCCCTCAACAGCCTGGGCAATATCAACGCCCAGCTCGGCGATGACTCGCTCGCGCTGGAATACTACGGCCGGGCGCGGGAAGTGGACCCGGGCAATTACATGGTGATCTTCAACCTCGCCCAGCTAAACCGCCGGACCGGCCGGGAGGGCGCAGCCGACAGCCTGATGGGATCGCTCGAAGGCGCGGCCCTGCCTCAGCCGGTGGTGCTGCTGCGCCGGGGCCAGGATTTCATCCGTGAAGGGCGGATCGACAGCGCCAGGCAGAGGTTCGAGCGGGCGATCGGCCTGGACGGGAACCTCTCCCAGGCCTGGGAAGGTCTCGGCGAAGTGCTCCTGCTGCAGGATTCGGCAGGCAGGGCGATCGAGGCCCTGCGGGCGGCGGCCGAAAACAGCCCGGGAGAGTGGTCGCTTTACAACAACCTCGGCCTGGCCTTCAGCCGCACCGGCCGGCCGGATTCGGCGGCTCACTACTACACGCTGGCCTACCGGGTACAGCCGGATTCGGCGATCAGCACCCTCAACCTGGCGGTGCTGCTGCAGCGAGAGGGCGAAAGGGCGAGGGCTATCGAAATACTCGAGAGCTTTCTGGCCGGCCACCCCGATAACTTCCTGGCCCTGAAAAACCTCGGCAACTGGTACGCGGCGGACAGTCTGAACGAACGGGCGGCCGGGTACTACGAGCGGGCCCTGGCGCTCGACCCGCAGGATGCCAACCTCCACTACAACCTCGGCCGGCTCTACATCCAGTTTCT
>JAZDIG010000646.1:0-2422 GCA_043805105.1 Candidatus Glassiibacteriota bacterium
CACTCTGACACGCGAAGTGGCAGCCTGGGAGCAAATACGAAACGGCAGTAAAGCAAAGGCCGATTGGCGCTTTACAAGCGATGACGCCAGAATAAAACTCAAACGACTATACCCAACGTTATCTGAATGACATAACACTAGCTGTATTCATGACAAACAGACTTTTCCCCATCGACTCCTCGGATACGATAAATGAGCGAATAAGTAAAGAGAAGTCGGAAATCAACCGCAACGCCCCGCCGGGAAGCTGGTCCTCGGCAGGCAACAACCCCTTCTTTGAAGGGCATGAATTGCGGGCGAACAACCAGATGAATCTGATGATGGCCGAGAAAAGGATCAAGGACGCCTGGAACAATGACCTGTTTCGCCAATACAACGGCTCCCGGCTGCTGGCTTCCGCTTCCCCTGTGTCGTTGTTCGGTTACTTGTGCGAGGCGGTGGTGGGCGGCGGTTACGTGCGCCTGCAGAAAGCGTGGGACGATATCCGCAACTATCAGAACCAACTGCTGCCCTGGTTCAAGGAAATTGACGCCAACGATAAGGAAAGTCCCCACTGGTACAACCCCTACGAGGATTTTTCCACCACGCGAAAAGGCGTAAGCTGGGAGACGGTGCCGCAGTTCACGGAGCAGAAACCCACGCTGGCTGAGCGATTCGCCGCAGCCCGGTTGAGTCTGGTGCTGCTGGTTCTTTATACGGCCGGCGCATTTGCGCTGTCATTTGTTCTATTTCTACGCTACGATGTGAGGTGAAACTTGCTTGGCACGATCATTAGAAAGGAAATCCAGGAGAATCTTTTCAGCTACCGGTTCCTGGTAATCACCCTGCTGACCGTGGTGCTCGTATTTACCAGCCTGTTCGTGATGTACCGCGATTACCAGCTCCGCCTGGAGAACTACGAACTCCTGCGGCCGACTTCCAGCCAGCCGGTGGCGATCATCCCGCCCAGCCCGCTGTCGATCTTCATCAACGGCCTGGATGCCAACCTGGGCCGAGGCTATGAAATCCGCTTCGGCGGGACGATCATGGTGGGGAGCAAGCAGCAGTCGGTGAACACCCTGTTCCGCATGTTCACCACTCCCGACCTGTTGTACGTAGTCAAGGCGGTGATGGCCCTCTGCGCCCTTCTGTTCGCTTTCAACGCGATCTCCGGGGAAAAGGAGAGCGGAACGATCCGGCTCCTGCTCAGCAACCGGCTCGGCCGCACCGAACTACTGATCGGCAAGTGGATCGGCGGTTTCGCCAGCCTGGCCGTGCCATTCGTTCTGCTGGTCCTGGTGGGGACGGTCCTGGTGACGTTGTCCCCCCAGGTGCAGTTCGGCGGCAACGAATGGCTCCGGCTGTCGCTTCTGCTGATAGCGGCACTGGTCTACCTGGCGGTGTTCTATTCCCTCGGGATGTGCATCTCCTCCCTCTGCCGGCGGAGCGCCTCGGCCCTGGTCATTTCCCTGTTCACCTGGGCGGTGCTGGTGTTCGTGATTCCCAACCTGGGGAACATAGCCGCCAGGCAGTTGGTGGAGATACCCTCGGTGCAGAGCCTCGAAATCAAAAGACAGGTGATCTGGATCAAGGAAATTTTCGAATTCATTCATGGCCAGACCAGAAGCAGGGAAGAAATTCAAAAAAGGATGGCCACGATCAATTCGGCAAACGACCGGCTGATTGCCGACTACCGCGGCCTTTTCAACAGCTTGGTCGACAAGACCAAGGAG
This sequence comes from Candidatus Glassiibacteriota bacterium, assembly GCA_043805105.1. Lineage (GTDB taxonomy): Bacteria > Gemmatimonadota > Glassbacteria > GWA2-58-10 > GWA2-58-10 > JAZDIG01. Next base: position 1,713 of record JAZDIG010000646.1, read on the forward strand.
ATTTCGCGGATTTCTCCGGCGGCGGCCTATACGTTTCTGGCCACCGATCTGGCCGGGACCGGCCTGTTGGAGGAGCGCCGCGCCAAACAGGCCGTGCTGGAATACAAGAACCAGGTCTGGGACAAGCCTACTGATTCGAGCGGGAAGATCGAAGGCGATTTCTCCGCTTTTTCGTACCAGCGGAGCCCTGTCCGGGAGATCATGGCCCAAGGCGGCCTGATCAATCTGGCTGTCCTGCTCCTTTTCAATACTATCGCGTTTTCGGCGGCGTACGTGGCCTTCCTGCGTTACGACGTGCGCTGAATCGGCCGGCAAACCAAAATTAAGGTGCAAGGTCAACATGCTGACAACCATCATCTTCAAGGAAATCCACGACAACATCCTCAACCTGAGGTTCATCGTGGGTTTCATCTTATGCGTGCTGCTCACCCTGTCCTGCGTGATGATCCTGACCAACGATTACCGGCAGGAAGTGAAGGATTACGGCACACGCATTTCCCTGGTGGACGATTTCCTTGGCAAGTACGCCCACACGAACCGCTTATATCCATTGATCCTGCCGCAGAAGCCGCCCGATGAATTCAGGCCGCTGATGGTTGGTATCCCGAGGGACGCCGATCTGGGGTCGTTCGATGACAACCCGCTGCCGGCGATTTTCCCGCCCCTGGACCTGATGTTTATCGTGACTATCATCATGAGCCTGCTGGCGA
>JAZDIG010000647.1:0-6138 GCA_043805105.1 Candidatus Glassiibacteriota bacterium
CTGCCGATAATCGAAAAACAGCAATTTTTCGTTCTGGCTGTCCCAATGCCAGTCGCCGGATTCCAGAAAAGAGATGTCGAGAGAGTCATTGGAGTAGGAGATGTTGATCCGGTAGGATACGGTATCGATGGTCACTTCGCCGGTGAGACTGTCCGCATAGATATTCGGATAGATGTAGTACTGCGGAACCAGTGCCTGCCAGCGCCCGACTAATTTGTCCGGACTGAACGCAACCGGCTGAACGGGCGCCTGGGGGCTGCTGTCCCCGCAGGCGAGCGACAGGAGGCTGATAAAGCCGAGCCAGCGGGATAGCCGGCAGGCGGCCTTTCCCCTGAGCCCTGGGTGGTATGTCGATAAAGGCATGTTCCAGTTGTCTCCTTCCCGGATTATGCCTATCCGCTGCCCGATAGGGAAAAACTAAACAGTCAAATGCCCCGGGTGACTGCCGGCAGGGCCGTCTTTCCCTGAGGCCAAAAAGCCGGGAGCTGTCTCGGCCGCTGAATTCCGGATATCTTTTGCACGAATATCGAAACCGCTTGCCGCTGCGAACGGGTCGCAGACCGGCTATTTAAATGTGCATATTTTCCCCGGCCTCAGTCAAGTCGGCGAATTTTATTCAGCGGTCAGAACAATCCTGTCGAACCTGGCCGCTGTTCCGGCCTGGTCGTTCTATACGGTTCTGACTGTCTACTTGTGGCCCAGGGTGATATCCGGCAACGTCAGGTCTCCGCCGATGTTGGTCAGCTTAAGGCTGTCCCCGCCGACGAATTCGAAAGTAACATACCAGGTTTTCAGTATCTCGCTGCCATCGCCTTCAGACCTTTGCTCTTCCCAGAGGACACTGTCGGGGGGGCTGCCGGTGCTGTCGGTGCCGGTGCCAGTACCCGGGCCTGAGCCGGGCCGCTTGCGGGTTTTGCGTTCACGGTCCTGGGTCATTTCGAAAATGATTGCGTCCGGCGTATCCTCGAACCAGTTCCAGAAACCCTGGCTGACGAAGGCGTATTCGAGGGTATCGCTGTAATAGGTGATTTCGAACCAGTAGTCCTCGGTCTGCAGGATCATCGATGTGCGGGCGTTCACCAGGTCTAATTTCGGCGCAGCGTTGGTGGCGGTAATGTTGTAAATGGGGTAACGACCCTCCCAGGCGCCCTCCAGATCGTCCTTCAAATAGGGAGTATATTCGAGCGGCTTGGCTTTTTCGCTGCAGGAAGTGGCGAGAATTGCGATGAAAATGGTGAAAACCTGGAGCGTTCGCTTCATGAATGATCTCCTGGAATGGAGTGATCCGTATCGGCTGATATTATTTACCCGCGCAAATATAAAAAGGTTCTGGGAAAACGGCATACATTTTCAATGAGGGGGAAACCCGGGGCAGGTTACTTCAGGAAAAGCACCGCCCGGCCGGCAACATCCAGCAGGGGAGAAGGCAGGATGCCTAACTGGAGCACACCCCACACGCTGACCAGAATCGCTGCGGCCAGCGGCAGGGAAAACGGCAGGGAAGGCAGGGCGCTGTCGCTTTCACGCATGAACATCTGCACGATAACGCGCAGATAGTAATAGACACTGACCGCGCTGTTGAGCACGGCGATAACAGCCAGGGACACCAGCCCCCGCTCCACGGCGGTGGCGAACACGTAAAACTTGGCCAGGAATCCGCCGGTGGGTGGGATTCCCGCCAGGCTGAACATGAAAACAGCCATGGCCGCGCCGAGCAACGGGTAACGGAAACCGGCGCCCCGCACCTGTTCGAGGGTTTCCAGCCGGGTGCCTGAGGAGTTGAGGTAAACCAGCACGCCGAAAGCGCCCACGTTCATCAGCGTGTAGACCACCAGGTAGAACGCCACCGATAGGGCGGCGCGGTCATCGGCGGTGGAAACCGCGGCCGGGTCGATACTGGCCAGGGCCACCAGCAGGTAGCCGGCATGCGCGATCGAGCTGTAGGCCAGCATGCGCTTGATGCTGCCCTGGAAGACGGCGGCCAGGTTGCCCACGGTCATGGTGACTACGGCCAGAGTCCACATCACCGGCAGCCAGTAATCGGCCAGGGGCAGCAGGCCCACTCCCAGCAGCCTGAGCAGCACGCCGAAAGCGGCTGCCTTGACGGCCACCGCCATGTAGGCGGTAATCGGCGTGGGCGCGCCTTCGTAAGCGTCCGGGACCCACATGTGGAAGGGCACTGCGGCGATCTTGAAGAAGAAGCCGATCAGCACCAGGGCCAGGGCCACCAGCTCCAGGGAACTCACCTCGGCGCCGGCCGGCGACAGCCCGGCCGCCAGCTCCTCCAGCCGGGTGGTACCGGTCACTCCGTAAAGCAGGGCGATACCGTAGATCAGGAAGCCCGAGGCGAAGGCGCCGATCAGGAAGTACTTGAGCGCTCCCTCGTTGGATTCGCTCTTTTCGCGCCGGCTGCCCACCAGGATATAGATGGCCAGGCTCATGGTTTCCAGGCCGATAAAGACCACCAGCAGGTCAGCCGCGCTCACCATCACCATCATCCCGAAAGCCGCAGTCACCACCAGGGCATAATACTCGCCGCTTACCGCCCGCAGACTACCGGCCTCGCGGATCGACAGCAGGACGCAGGCGGCCGCGCCGCCGATGAACAGGAGGTTGAAGAAGGTGGAGAAGGGGTCGATCCGCACCATTTGGCCGAAAGTGCCGCCCACGTAGTCCCACTGCGCCACGCACATCCAGCCGGCTACTGCCAGTCCGGCCAGGCTCAGGACCGCTCCGGCCGCCACCGGGCCGCGCGATCCGCCCCGGGAGCGGTAGAGCGCTGCCAGTACCAGCAGGAAGAAAACCGCCGTCACCAGCGCTACCTGCGGCATCAGCAGGTTCCAGTCTATTTCGGGAAAGCTCTTCATAGTTTATCTATCCGCATCCGGGCCGGGGCTGAAAGTGACCCTGCCGGCCAGCGGGTTCACGTCGGGTCCGCGGGTCGTGATTTCCAGCTTGCGGTTGTACTGTTCGATAAATTTTTCCACGGAGGGAGTGATCCGGTCCAGAAAAGCGCCGGGGAACAGCCCCATCCAGAACATCATCACCGTGGGCGCCAGCAGCACCAGCGCTTCCCTGGGACTCAGGTCCAGGATCTTCTCGTTCTGCGGGTTCTCCAGCGGCCCGAACATCACCCGGCGGAACATCCAGAGCATGTAGACCGCCGAAAGGATCACCCCGCTGGCGGCGAAGTAGAGGAAAGTCGGATGTTGGCTGCCGAAAATCCCCAGCAGCACCAGAAATTCGCCCACGAACCCATTGAGCCCGGGCAGGCCGATCGAGCTGAGGGTGGCGATCATGAAAAAGGCGGCGAACAGCGGCATCCTCGAGCTCAGGCCGCCGAACTCGCTGATCAGCCGCGTGTGCCTGCGCTCGTAGAGCACCCCGACGATCAGAAAGAGCGCGCCGGTGGAGACGCCGTGGTTGAGCATCTGGTAGACGCCGCCGGTGACGCCGGTAGTGGTGAGCGAGAAAAGGCCCAGCATGACGAAGCCGAGGTGGCTGACCGAGGAATAAGCCACCAGCTTCTTCAAGTCCGGCTGCACCATCGACACCAGCGCGCCGTAAATGATTCCGATCACCGCCAGGACCAGGATTAGCGGGGTGAACGCCTCGCTGGCCGCCGGGAACAACGGCATGGCGAAGCGGATGTAGCCGTAGGTGCCCATTTTCAGCAGGATCGCGGCCAGGATCACGCTGCCCGCGGTCGGTGCCTCCACGTGGGCGTCCGGCAGCCAGGTGTGGAACGGGAATATCGGCACCTTGATCGCGAAGGCCAGGGCGAAGGAGGCGAAGAGCCAGAACTGGGCGTGGTAGGGGACCACCACGCGGTAGAGGTCCAGCAGATTGGTGGTGAAATAGCCCAGGCTGTCCCGGCCCAGCCAGAACAGGTAGATGAAACCGACCAGCATCAGCAGGCTGCCCACCGCGGTGTAGAGGATGAACTTGACCGCGGCGTAGATGCGCCGCTCGTGGCCCCACACCCCGATCAGGAGGTACATCGGCAGCAGCATCACTTCCCAGAAGATGTAGAAGAGCACCATGTCCAGCGCCGCGAAGGCGCCCAGCATGCCGGTTTCGAGGATCAGGATCAGCATCAGGAAGGTCTTGACGTTCTTTTCCACCGCCTTCCAGGCCGAAAGGACCACCACGGGCGTCAGGAAAGTGGTCAGGAGCACCAGGAAGAGGCTGATCCCGTCGATCCCCACGTGATAGGCCACGCCCCAACTGGCGATCCAGGGCTTATGGACCACGAACTGCATGTCGGCGCTGCCCGTCTCGAAGCCGGCCGCCAGCTCCAGGCTCACTGCGAAGACCACGGTCGAGCCGGCCAGCGCGACCCAGCGCAGGAGGTTCTTGCCCGCGGAGGGCAGGACCGCCAGGAGAACGGTTGCGGCCAGCGGGAGGAAGACCACCCAGGTGAGGATGTCGCTTTGGCTGTATTCGATCATAGAAGTTTCGGTATTAGAACCGTCCGGGAAAAATATGTATTGGAATTCCGCCTGAGAGCTTATCTATTTCCCTGACAAAGGCTTAATTGTTCTTTTGTCGCCAAAAGAACCAAAAGCGTTTCTTTCATAACTGAAAGAAACAAAGGTTAATCCCGGCAATCGAGTTTTCTACTCCGCTCCATGGGTGGTCGCCTTCGAGGACGCCACTACCCATCTCTCCACACTCGTCCTCGAAATGGCCTTCCTACCACTGGAGTCATCCAGCGGGCTACGATGGAAATTACGAGGCTGCTGCACGCTTCTCTTGTGCCGGCCCGGACAGGCAGTTTCTTGCTACGCTCAAGATGAATACTACTCCAGCTCGATACCACTTAGGGAAAAGATAGATACTTCCTTCAAGTCCATTCGACAGCCCGGCCGGTCAAACGGCCGCTGATAAAAGATCGCAGAGCTTCTATCCGTATTTCCCCAGTTACTACTGATCCGGTTTCAGAAGTTACCCTACCAGAGCAGGGCGCCGAGCACCAGGGCTACGCCGAGGATGAAGGTGATGGCATAGGCCTGGGCGTAGCCGTTCTGCAGCCGGGCGGCCAGCCGGCTCAGTCCCTTCACCAGTGAGCCGGTCAGGTTCACCAGGCCGTCGATTATGCCTGCATCGAAAAACTTCCAGAGCAGGTAGGTGGAGCCAAGCTTAACGGGCTGCACGATGAAGACGTTGTAAATTTCATCCACGTAATACTTGTTGTAGACCAGCTGGTAGGTGATCGGCCAGCTCCGGGCTATCTGCGCGGGCTTTTCGGGCTGACGGATGTACAGCTTCCAGGCCAGGCCGATACCGGTCAGGGCCACCGCCACCGAAACCACGAGCATCAGGTATTCGACCGACTCCGGATAACGGTGCGCCTCGGCCGCCATCGCCACCGCGCCGTTTTCGTTGCCCAGCAGCGGGGCCAGCCAATGGTGGAAGGCGTTGTTTCCGCCCAACGCTTCGGGGATGCCCACCACTCCCCCGATCACGCTCAGCACGCCCAGCGCCGCCAGGGGCAGGGTCATCAGCGGGGGCGATTCGTGGAGATGGCTCCGGGTGTGCTGGTCGGCCCGGCACTGGCCGTGGAAGGTGAGGAACAGCAGGCGGAACATGTAAAAGGCGGTCAGGCCGGCGGTCACGGCCCCTATCAGCCACAGGAGCCAATGGCCCTGCGGGCTGGAAAAGCTCATCCAGAGAATCTCGTCCTTACTGAAAAAGCCCGACAGCGGCGGAATGCCGGAAATAGCCAGGGTGGCGGCCAGGAACGTCCAGTAGGTGAGGGGCATCTTTTCTTTCAGCCCGCCCATCTCGCGGATGTCCTGTTTGTCGCCCAGGGCGTGGATCACGCTGCCGGCTCCCAGAAAGAGCAGGGCCTTGAAAAAGGAGTGGGTCATCAGGTGGAAGATACCCGCGCTGAACGCGCCCACGCCCACGGCGAGGAACATGTAGCCGAGCTGGCTGACGGTGCTGTAGGCCAGCACTTTCTTGATGTCGTTCTGCATCAGGCCGATAGTGGCTGAATAGAGGGCGGTCAGGGCGCCCACCGCGGCCACCGTGAGCATCGCGGCCGGGGCGAGCAGGTAGAGCACGTTCAGCCGGGCGATCATGTAGACGCCGGCGGTAACCATGGTGGCGGCGTGGATCAGGGCGCTGACCGGA